>JAFOLN010000163.1 GCA_017419325.1 Clostridia bacterium | reverse complement strand
GTATCGACGAAGTATACGACTACATGACCGACTCGACCGTTGTTTCCGGTACCTTACAGGGTATCATCAACGAGTATGCAGGCGACGCAGGCATAGAGAATGCGGTTAAGGCTCTCGCAGCTGACTTTACTGTTACCGAGTTCATACAGCCTGTAGGCACCAGCGTTCAGCCGCTGACTGCAGCTCAGTATGAGGCATGGGCAAGTAAGACCCTCTCCGATATAGAGGCGCTTGCAGATGCATTTGAGACCGCAGAGCCCACCAAGGCTACCCGCGTGACCAAGATCCAGAGCATCCTTGACGAGTTCGCAAACGAGCTTGCAAAGGGCGGCATCACCGTTACCTACGCTCCCAGCAGCGCAAAGGTAGCTCAGATCATGGCTGACAAGACCACTACCATGTCGGTAGCGGCCGGCACGACCATCACCGTGACCTACACCGCAGCAGGTACGGAGTCGACCGCAACGAGCGACAACAGTGTTCTTGCAGACGCTAAGAACATCCCGATCTTCACCAAGGGATACAACAAGGTACTTGCTTCCTACGGCCCCGGCCTTGACAGCCTTATGAACGCTGTCTGCGATTCCGTATTCGATTCGGACGGTACCGTTGCAGGTGCAGGCACCTATACCGCTACGCTGGTAATAGACAAAAACTAAATATTGATTGCCCTGCGGCATCATATTAAAAACAGCAATATGAAATGAAAGCAAGCCGACACTTTTGAGAAGATCATATCGATTCAAACAGTGTCGGCTTTGCTCAAAATTGGAGGAAAAACTTAAGATGCGTAAAAAAATCACGGCAGTGATAGCCGGCGCGGTCTGCGCGGTTATGCTCGCGGGCACGGCGCTTGCGGCGGATCTGCCCTTCAAGGATGTTCCGGGTGACGCCTGGTACACCGATTCCGTAGCGTATGTGTATGAGAACGGACTCTTCTCAGGCACTGCGGAGGACACCTTCAGCCCCGACAATTACATGACTCGCGGCATGTTCGTGACCGTTCTTCAGAGACAGACCGCGAAAATGGGCATGAGCACCGAGGTCGCTTCGGCTGCGGGCTTTGCCGACGTGGCTTCCACGGCCTATTATTACGACGCGGTCAACTGGGCCGCTGCCAACGGCATAGTTACCGGTAAGGACGCGGCTACCTTCGCTCCGAACGAAGAAGTGACCCGCGAGCAGATGTGCGCCATCATCGTGCGCTACATGAGAGACTACTTAAAGCTCGATCTCTCGCAGTATGAAGGCGACGTGACCTTTGCCGACGCCGACACCATTTCGGGCTATGCGGCGCCCTGCGTTGCGATAGCTCAGAACGCGGGCATCGTAAACGGTCTTCAGGGGAACGTATTCAAGCCTCAGGGCAACGCTTCCCGCGCACAGGTGGCAAAGGTCATCGAGACCGAGAGCAAGCTTATAGCGACGCTTAACGGCACGGCTCCCGCCGACAGCAATACGACCGACAATTCGGACAATACCGATAACACCGACAAGAACGACAACACCAACACCAATACCGACTCCAAGGACAACTCCGGTTCCGGCGGAGGCGGCGGAGGCGGTGGCGGAGGCGGCGGGGGAGGCAACAGCTCCTCCAACGAGCATTCCGCTGCGGACTTAGTACAGGAGGCGATTATCGCCGATTATATACAGCAGATCGTTGACAAGTATCCCCGCCTGGCTTCCACCGACGATACCGCATACGCGCTTCTCGGCAAGCTCGTTGAGACTCTCCAGGCAGCTCTTGACGCACACAACAACGGCGTATTCATCGACCGCACGTACATCGACACGCATTACGGCGCTCAGATGGCCGATGTTAAGGCAGAGTACAGAGCACTGACTGAGGAACAGCAGGGCGCAATGAAGAACATGGGCGCACGTCTTGCATCCACCGAAGTACTTTCGGCCATACTCGACTATTTCGGATTCAGCACTTCGGCGCTCTCGTAAAAAAACAAAGCTTATGGGGCTGCATTTTTGCAGCCCCGGAGCATAATCGCAGGAATTGGATTGATCACAATGGCAAATCCGGACGTACAGATAACCGTTGTCGTAACTGTATTCAACAAGGAAAATGAGATAGAGGCGTGCCTTGAGAGCCTGAAGACGCAGCGTGACCGCCGCTTTCGCGTCATCGTTGCGGACGACGGCTCCTCGGACAAGAGCCCCGAAAAAATTCGCTCTGCCGCGGAGGGCTGCGAGGCTATAAAGGTCATATCCCTGCCCCACGGCGGCGTTTCCGCCGCGCGGAACGCGGCGCTTTCTATGACCGATACGCCCTATGTCATCTTTCTTGACGGCGACGACCGTCTCACAGACAATGCAATAGAGCACTTAAATTCGCTGATAGCCGAGGGCCCCTATGACCTTGCCGTGTTCGGCTTTTCTCACGTTATGCCCGACGGCAGCATGTACGACTGTCCCGCCTTCGACCGCACGTTCAGAACGCGCGGGGAGATACTTTCAAGCTTTGTTGAAATGTGGAACACGGGCCTTATGTATTCGTCCTGCAACAAGCTGTTCTCCATGGACATCATACGGCGCAGGAGCCTGAGCTTTCTCCCCCTCGATTTCGGCGAGGACGTGGCCTTCTGCCGCGAGTATATGAAGGAATGCGAAAATATTCGGTTCACGGCCAAGAGCATTTATCTTTACACATATCATAAGGACGGGTCGCTTAGCACCCGTTACCGCGACGACCTTTTTGAAAGAAGGTTAAGCGAGCATAAGGAAATGGTGGCCTTCTTTGACGAGATGGGCATACCGAAGGACAGTTACCGCGAGTTCCTCTCGCGAAGGTACATAGAGCGCGTTGTGGGCTGCATCGAAAACGAGAACGCCCCGGCGAATACACGCTCCGCAGGCGAAAAATACAGGCGCGTAAAGCGAATGGTATCCGATGAATATACGCAGGAATGCGCGCGCTATGCCGAAAATTCCGGCAAAAAGATGAAGGTGCTTATAAACACCATAAAGAAGAAGAAATATCTGACGGTGTACATTTTAGGCGTGGTGATGGCCTTCAGCAGAAGCCGCCTGCCGCGAATGTTCGCCCGTCTTAAATATACCTCCCGCGCGGAGTGACGCACGGTATGGTTAAGAAGAAAGGAGATATTATTATGCGACACCCTTTGGTTAATGTTGTGGGCTTGGGATATATCGGTCTTCCTACTGCCATGATGATGGCGTCTCATGGAGTGAATGTAGTAGGAACTGATTTTAAAAAGAGCCTTGTGGACACTTTAAACAGCGGCAAGATGACTTTTCAGGAGGATGGCATTGACGATCTTTTTCAAAAAGCTTTAGCTGCCGGCATAAAGTTCTCAACCGAGTATCAAAAAGCAGATGTGTACATCATCTGCGTAGCAACTCCTTATGATAAGGACACAAAGCGCGTTGACGCTTCATTTGTTGTTGCGGCTGTTAAGAACGTACTCGAGGTATGTGACAAAGGCGCAATCGTGGTTATTGAATCTACCGTTCCACCCGGAACAATGGATAAGTATGTGCGCCCTGTACTTGATCTCTACGGCTTTATTGATGGACAAGATATACATTTGGCACATGCTCCCGAACGCATAATTCCTGGCAACATGGTTCGCGAGCTTGAGGACAACTCCCGTACGATAGGCGCCGACGACCCGGCAATAGGCGAGAAGGTAAAGGAGATATACAAGTCGTTCTGCAAG
>JAFOLN010000021.1 GCA_017419325.1 Clostridia bacterium | reverse complement strand
TCTACTGTGGTTTCAAGTATTGTTTTTATGTTCTTTTTGAACTCATTTATATTTGCCTTCCCGTTTTGGGAATCCATCTTCAAAAACAGCACTTCTATATTTACTTCAATCGTTCTTGCATTGAGTATATGCTCCTGCCAGCTTTCAACAAGCGCCCTCCACTCCTTCACGAGCGAGGCTTTAGGCGCAGACGATGTAAAGCGGGCATCGTCCGGATATTCGAGATACTTAAGGCTTTCATTTGGTCTCAAATGTCTGAACACGTCAACAATCACTTCGTCATAAAGCAGACGCTCTTTTCGCTTAACTCCGTTGACCTGAATACGCATAGCGCGCTGACCGCTCGGGGTGCAGCCGTAGATGTTTGCATGCACGGTGTCGCCGTTGTATGCTATTGATATCCTGCCCGGAAACGCCCTTTCTTCAAACGGGATCGTTTTTACCGATTCGAACATGCTGTTTATCGCGCCGCCGAGCCCTCCGCTTCCGCGTTTTATGCTTTCTGCACCCAATTTGCACAGTGCAGAATACTCCGGCAGTGTGGCGCAGTTTTTAATCTCATCGTTATCGAAATGCTGCCCGGCAAAAATAATAAAATCAGATCCGAACATGCCCTTTGTCCCCTTTAATGGGCGATACGCTATAAAATCGCGGTCCTCCGCGCCCGCTTCTATGACAAAGCCGTCCGGGATGTCCATTTCGTAATTCGGACCGTAGGCCTTTTGCCCTTCGTTGTATGTAAGTATGTCCGAAAATGCTTTTTTCGTCGGAGTGGATGCTTTTTGGGGCTTTTTATTGGTCGTCGCAGGCACTTTTTCCGCTTTATCTGCTTTTTCCTCTTTCTTTTTTGTTTCAATACCAAGAGCTTTATAGAAGCGCTCTGCAGTTATGACTTTTGTCGAAGCGCAGCGGCCCTTCCTTCGCTGGAGCTCCAAGCTATTAATCTTTGAGTTACCCGCGAAGCGCGGCTCGCAAACGAGATAATCCGTCTGTCCCGATACGGCCTTGCGGTAAAGGCCGCCTTCTTTTTCGAGTCTTTTAAGCGTTTCGTTCCAATTTTCGCTCCCCTCCATGCCGCTGAAAACGAACTTTTTACCCGCAAATACAATTTTCTAGCGCTTGTCAAGAAGCGTCGAATATTTATTGAGCCACTCCTTTTCATGCTCGCGTTCGCTTTCTTCCAGATAGGACTCCCATATCGGCTTCTCATCCGGATGCGAGAACGAACAGTTCATAGGGCCGTCGTCGCTGAATATCGGTTCCCTCGCCGCATAAGCCATGGAGCACCATGCGTACAGTATATCAGCGGCGGCGCCTTGCAGCGGCTCGTTTCTGTCTCGTGTGCTTTCAAGCTTATCATACAGCGTGCTTACAGCGGGCAGCATCCACGAAAGCTCGCTTCGAAGCCCGTCAAGCGATGATACGGCGCACTTCGGCGCATCGTCGGAAACCCCTGCGTTGACCGCCTTCAGAAGAGCCGTCTTATCAGCCTTTGTAACCGCGTCGGGCAGATAGTATATGTGAATATCGTCACCCCCGCACAGCACCGGGCATATATCGTCCTTGGTGAAGTTTAAGCAGTCGCGGCGTGATATAAAGAATGCTATATCGAACAGTGTGTCTATATCTATATTCTTCGGCTCGGTTTTGTTATCTTTGCAGTATGCGCCGAGCGTCCACGCGAATGAACGAAGCACATTGAAGACAGATGCGCGCTGTATAAAGCCGTTCTTTATCTCCTGCTCCCGGTCATGTGCAGAATCGAAAAACTCGAGGTTGACGCGAAAAAGCTCAGCCATCTTAAACGCCTCTTCGGCCGCAGGGAAGCCGCCCTTGTCCTTCGCACACGCGCGCTCCAACACCGCTTTTTTACCTGCGTCGTCTGTCATTTCGGCTTCTCTCTTAATGGGTATGAACGCATATTCCGTACCCGTTTGATTTACCTGTGCGATTCCACCCAAAAGCCCGAAGACATTTTTTGACCTGTTCAGAAAATCAAGATGCGTATGCTGCCCCGCTTTCGGTCTTGCAATGCGAAGCTCTCCCTCATGTGACGGGTCCATTTCGCTTTCCGCCCGCTCCGCAAGCTTTATAAGCATATTTCCTGTAATAGGCTCAAAAACGCCTTTTTCGTTGTCTATCACCATGGAATTCAACACGGCACTCAGATGAAGCGCTACGTTTTCGGCCGTTTTATCCCGCTCCTCGGGCTGTCCTGCCCTTATGCACACTATGGAGTACGCCGCGTTTTTATTGATGATGTTTACAGCCGCTATAACGGTCGACACATCAAATATGAGCATAGTGTCTTCGCTAATGATGCACTTTACTTCGGCCTTAAAGCTCCCCTTAAGATTGACCAAAGAGTTGTCAAATTCTGTCACATTAGACCAGGTTACCTTTACAGAATACGGTATTTCTTCGCTTTCTTCTGCATTCTTTCCTTCAAGTATGCACTCTATCTGAAAAAAGGTATCGCCTTCATCGTTTGTTTCTCGTTTTGCCGTATACCCTCTCTTCAGTTCAAACTCAAGATGCTCATCAAATCTCTCGGTATTTCCGGTATTATGCGCTTTTGCCATATGCTTATCATCCTTTCTTCATCTGATGCACGGGCTTTTCGTATTTTTACAGGAAGACCCCCCGCTCCCATTCTTACATATGTCCGACCCTTAAGTCACAACAACGTTATCGCAGGGCCGCGCCCTTTCAATAACGCAAGCGCTCAAAATGCTTGTTTTGATTCTCTACAGAGTGTCCAGCTCTTCGAGCTCTCTTATGATATCCTTCTGACGTTCATAGAACAAAAGCTCCTTATTGTGGGCAAAATACTCCTCGCAGCCATAGCGGCTTATGAAGCGCGAGGCGTAGTAGCTTATCGTAAGCTCCGTTACAAGTACGAGTATTTCCTGCCCGCTGGGGAATACCTCCTCGGAAAACTTAAACATATTCGAAAGCTTCTTTCCCGTATCGTCCGCCTGTTTCTTCAAAGCCTTCGTTCGGTTGTCGAAATCGCCCTTTATTATCAAAAACGCCTCTTTGTTGTCCTTAGGATCCTTTTTTAAAACGAGGTCCCTCTCCTCTACAAGGCATTCGATCGCCGCCTGAAGCGCGTATTTGCCGTCATCGGAAAGCGTACCCGACGATATGCCGCTTCCAAGCTCCGAATTAAGGCGCGCCTGTGCTCTTTCCAGCTCCGTGTCGGCATTTGCGGATGCGGACGCAAGCTTACCCCTGAGTTCCTTAAGCGAAGCAAGCAGCCTTTTCATGCTGTCCTCACTGAGGCAGACCTCTTTAAGGCTGCCGCCCACGGCGTCGAGCATAAGCCCGAGAAGGGAAAGCCGCTCGTCAAAGCGCGCCCTTGCAGCCCTGTCCTTTATGCTTTTATCGGCATTTCCCGCAAGTATCGTGTCCACCTGATAATCGGAGCGGTATTTCGTCCACAGGTCGTAATATACGGCGAAATCCTTTGCTATCTTTCGGTTCTGCAGATATTGGCGGATAAGCTTCTCGTCCACCGTGTCGCCGTTTTGCTCATAAAGGCGCATCATGTCCGAAAGATCGGACCAGCCGCGGGCAGTCACGAAGGTCTTTCCGTCCACCGAGCTTTCTATCTTGTAAAAATCGCCCTTCTTTATATCAAGGTATGTAAGTATGGCCGGATGAACCGACTTTTTGCGCGCGTATTCCTTCCAGACGTCGTAATCGGGATCCACATCTATGCGCTTAAGCCTGTCCCACGTTACTATGTCGAACTCGCGCACCGAGTTGTTGTATTCTGGCGGGTTTCCCGCGGTAACGACGATCCACCCTTCGGGCACGCGGTGGCGGCCGAATATCTTATACTGAAGGAACTGCAGCATCGCGGGGGCAAGCGTCTCCGAAACGCAGTTTATCTCATCGAGAAAGAGTATGCCCTCGCTCAGTCCCGTCGTCTCGATCATCTCGTATACCGAGGCTATGATCTCGCTCATCGTATATTCAGAAACGGCATAATCGCGGCCGCCGTAAGTTTTATGCTCTATGAACGGAAGCCCCAGCGCGCTCTGGCGCGTGTGGTGCGTCATTGAGTAGCTTACAAGGCCTACACCCAACTCCTGCGCGATCTGCTCCATTATGGCCGTCTTGCCAATGCCGGGAGGGCCCATAAGAAAAACAGGCCTCTGCTTTTCCACCGATATAACGTAGTTACCGAATCTGTCCTTCGTAAAATATGCGCGCATCGCGCTTTCTATCTGTTCCTTTGCCTGCTTTATGTTCATAAACGTGTCTCCTTTGCTTTTATGCCCTGTAGGCCGTAACTTGCTTTAATGCGCCTGTGCCGCAGCGGTTTAGGTCTCACCTGGTTTTTCCGATGTGTCTGCCGTGACATTCCGAAGCTCTTTTTTCTTTTCCGGCTCCCTGCTTGGCCGTATCACCACTCCAGCGTGAATTCGGCCATGGGGTCGAAGTCGGCGAAGTGGGCGTTTTTGTATTCGAGCAGCGCGGCAAGGACGTTTACGGCCTTCGCCTCCTGCGCGGCGGCGATGTAATCGGTGATCTGGGCAATGTTTAGGTCCTTTGCGAAATCCATTGCGCTTATATCGTCCTTCTTTATCCGGTCAATAACCGTCACGCGGTCAAGGTAGGCTACGGCATGGTTCACCGCGCGGCTGTAGCGGTTTATTTTAAAGCTTTTGATATTGCAGTAGCTCACCGTATTCCCGTTCGGGGTGGAGCGCGACTCCCAATCCGTCTCTACAGTGCATCCGGGGATGTTGAGCTTCTCGTTAAATCCATGCTTGCCCGCACCATGAAGTGCAAAGAACAGTATCGGACAGCCGTCGTAGCGGTTCGGCGCGATGTCCT
>JAFOLN010000020.1 GCA_017419325.1 Clostridia bacterium | reverse complement strand
ATATAAGGAGATAGTGCTTACGGGCATACACATATCGTCCTACGGAAAGGACATGAAATTTGAAAAAAAGCTCACGGACGTGCTCGATATGTGCGAGTCCGTAAAGGGGGACTTCAGAGTGCGCCTGGGCTCTCTTAATCTTTCCTGCTTTGATGAGGATTTTTTGTCGCGCATGCCGCATTATAAGAGGCTCTGCCCCCATTTTCACATATCGCTTCAGAGCGGCTGCGACCGCACGCTTCAGGCGATGAACAGAAAATACACCGCCGCCGAATTTGAGGACACGCTCGTAAGGATTAGAGAGGCGCTGCCCGAATCGTCGGTCACGACGGACGTTATCGTAGGCTTCCCCGGGGAGACGGAGGAGGATTTTTCAAAGTCCCTCGATTTCGTAAGACGGCAGCAGTTCTTAAAGGTGCACGTTTTCCCGTTTTCCTCCCGCCCCGGAACGAAGGCGGAAGGTATGCCGGGCCACCATACGCGAGCCGAAAAAGCGCGCCGCGGCGCGATAATGAGCGAGGCCGCGCGTGAGACGGCGGAGCGTTTTCTTGATATGCAGGCGGGGAAGACGAAAACGGTGCTCATAGAAGAAAAAACGGGGGAGAACACCTACCGCGGCTATACGGAGAATTACATTATGACGGAGGTTCATTCAAAAAAGCCAATAGAGGGCGAGCTTTTTCGGGTGAAGCTTTTAAAAAGGCAGGGAGAAACGCTTTCGGGCGAGCTTTGCGGCTCCGATTGAGCGTTGACACCCGCGCCATAATGATGATAAAATTAAAATAATACGATAAATCTTTAAAAAGGGAGAACTTGTATGTCACATTCCGTAAAATGCATTTATGTTGAAAAACGACCCGAGTTTGCCGTGGAGGCAGGTTCGGTCTTTTCGGGGCTTAAAGAAGACCTCGGTATAAAAACGCTTAAGAGCGTGCGCGTTCTGAACCGCTACTTTGCAGAAGGACTTGACGACGAGACCTTCGAGCTTGCGAGAGGCTCCATTTTTTCCGAGCCGCAGGTAGACGACACATACGACGAGCTTCCCGCAATAGAGGGGAGCCACAGCATCGTTGCCGTGGAGTATCTGCCGGGTCAGTATGACCAGCGCGCCGACTCCTGCCGCCAGTGCATCCAGCTTTTAACGCAGGGCGAGCGTCCGCTCATAGCCTCGGCGAAGGTATACGTGCTCATGGGCAGAATAAAGAAGAGCGACCTTCAGCGCATAAAGGATTACCTTATAAACCCCGTGGAAAGCCGCGAGGCTTCGCTTTCGGTGCCTGAAACGCTGGAAATGAAATACGACGTCCCCGAAAAGGTGCAAAGCATTGAGGGATTCTGCGACGCGGGCGACGACGAGCTTTTCTCCCTTATAGATAAGTACGGCCTTGCGATGGACCGCGACGATATCGCTTTCTGCCGCGACTACTTCAAAAATACGGAGCACCGCGACCCCACAATGACCGAGCTTCGCATGATAGACACCTACTGGTCAGACCACTGCCGCCACACCACGTTCCTTACGAAGATAGAGGACGTAAAGATAGACGATGATTATTTAAAGGATATATACGAAAAGTACTTAAAGCACAGACAGTCGCTTTACATCGGCAAGCATAAGGACATCTGCCTTATGGATATCGCAACGATAGCGGCGAAGATTCTTAAAAAATCCGGAAAACTGAGGAACCTCGACGAATCCGAGGAGATAAACGCCTGCACCATAAAGATAACCGTGGATGTGGGAAAGGAGCGTCAGAAGTGGCTCCTCCTCTTTAAGAACGAGACCCACAACCATCCCACCGAAATAGAGCCCTTCGGCGGCGCGGCAACGTGCCTCGGCGGCGCGATACGCGACCCGCTTTCGGGACGCTCCTATGTATATCAGGCCATGCGCGTTACGGGCGCGGCCGACCCCCGCGTAAGCCTTGCCGACACCATGGAGGGAAAGCTTCCCCAAAGAAAAATAGTCCGCACGGCGGCCAACGGATACAGCTCCTACGGTAACCAGATAGGCCTTGCAACAGGTCTTGTATCGGAGGTATACCATCCCGATTATGTGGCAAAGCGTCTTGAGATAGGCGCGGTAGTCGGCGCGGCTCCCCAGGAGAACGTGCGCCGCGAAAGACCCGAGCCGGGCGACGTTGTCATCTTACTCGGCGGCCGCACGGGAAGAGACGGCTGCGGCGGCGCTACGGGCTCATCGAAGTCACATACGCTTGAATCTCTGGAGGAGTGCGGCGCGGAGGTACAGAAGGGCAATCCGCCGGAGGAGAGAAAGCTTCAGCGCCTTTTCAGAAATCCCGAGGCGTCGCGCCTTATAAAGCGCTGCAACGACTTCGGCGCGGGCGGCGTGTCCGTTGCGATAGGCGAGCTTGCCGATTCTCTTGAGATAGACTTGAACCGGGTCCCGAAAAAATACGAGGGCCTGGACGGCACCGAGCTTGCCATATCGGAGTCGCAGGAGAGAATGGCCGTTGTCGTTGAAAAGGGCGACGCGGACAAGTTCATAGCCCTTGCAACGTCGGAGAACCTTGAGGCTACCGTGGTGGCCCGCGTTACCGATACGAACCGCCTCATTATGAAGTGGAACGGCGACGTTATAGTGGACCTTGCCCGCGAGTTCTTAAACTCCAACGGCGCGCCCAAGACGACGACGGTATGCGTTCCGAAGATAGACACTGATAAGATAGAGCTTTCATACAAGGCCGAGGGCAGGCAGTTTAGGGACAAGCTCATAAACATGCTCTCCGACCTTAACGTATGCTCGCAGCGCGGTCTTGTGGAGCGTTTTGACTCCACGATAGGCGCGGGCAGCGTCGTAATGCCCTACGGCGGCATATACCAGCGCTCGAAGATGCGCTACATGGCGGCAAAGATTCCCGTGCCGGGCGGCAATACCAACACCGCCTCCATAATGTCCTACGGCTTCAACCCCTATGTTTCAAAGACAAGTCCCTTCCACGGCGCGGTGTACGCCGTTGTGGAGTCGCTCTCCAATATAGCCGCGTCGGGCGCGCCCATTAAGGGCTCGTACCTTACGATGCAGGAGTATTTCGAGAAGTTAAGAAACGACCCCGTTCGCTGGGGCAAGCCCTTCGCAGCGGTTATGGGCGCGCTTCACGCGCAGCTCTCCATGGGCGTTGCGGCCATCGGCGGCAAGGACTCCATGTCCGGCTCATTCATGGACATAGACGTGGTGCCGACCCTCGTTTCCTTTGCGATAAATACGTGGAAGGCGGCAAGACTCGTAACGAGCGAGTTCAAAACGGACGGCGACCCCGTATACCTCGTTTCCGCGAAGTACGATGAAAACAAGCTGCCCGATTT
>JAFOLN010000162.1 GCA_017419325.1 Clostridia bacterium | reverse complement strand
GACGGAAACTACATCTACTACATGAGCTACAACACCGTGTACATCGTTGAAGCAGGGGAAAACGGTAAGATGACGCTTTCGGGCAAGATTGAAGCGCCCGACAACGCTTACTTCAATGATATGTATGTGGACAAAAACAGGCTCGTGCTCATAGGCGGAACCGACTATTACCGCACCTACGCAAACTCCGACGAAGAAGAGGACGTTGATCTTTATTACGGCAAGAGCTTCACGAACGCGAGAATATACGATATCAGCGACAAGAGCGCTCCGAGCCTTGTAAAGACCACCGAGCTTGAGGGCTACAACGTCTCCACGAGAAAGATAGACAACCTTGTATACCTCATCACGGAAAAATATGTTTACAGCATGGACGACGGCTTCTTCCCGGCATACCGAGACAGCAAGGCAAACGGCGGCGACACTGCTCTTATCGAGGCGAACAAGATAGCTGTGATGCCCGATATAAGCGAGTCGAGCTACCTCAACTTCGCAGTTATAGACATCACCGACGATTCCCCGGCAAACATCGAATCCGTATTCGGAAGCGGCAGCACTGTATACATGAACAAAGACTCCATTTACCTTGCTTCGTTCGAATACGACTGGGAAGCGGACAGCGCGGACACTTCGATAACCTATTTCGACCTTGAGGGCAAGTCCGTTATACCGCAGGGCTGTGTAAAGCTTTCCGGCTCCGTTATAGACCAGTTCGCAATGGACGAGTATAACGGCTACTTCAGAGTTGTTACCACTGATTACAGCGGCGAGAACGGCAGCAGCCTCTACATCATCGATCCCTCCTCGATGAGCATAGCGGGCTCCGTTACGGGCATCGCAAAGGGCGAGCGCGTATATTCCGCAAGATTTGACGGGAACACGGCTTACGTCGTAACCTACAAGCAGGTTGACCCGCTCTTCGTTATCGACGTATCGAACCCCCGGAACCCGACTATAACGGGTCAGGTGAAGGTGCCCGGCTATTCGTCGTATCTCCATCCCGTGGGCGACGATCTTCTCCTTGGCATCGGACGCGACACGAAGGACAGCTACATCATAAACGATAAGGGCCAGCAGGAGGAAGTAGGCACCATAGACGACGGACTCAAGCTTTCCCTCTTTAAGATAACGAACGGCGAGCCCGTCGAGGTGGACACCGTAAAGGTTGCAGACTCCCGCAACATTTACTCCGATGTAACATACGACCACAAGGCTCTCATGGTAGACCGCGAAAAGAACAACTTCGCCTTCTCCGTTGACGATTACTCCAGCGACCGCTACACGAACATCGCGTTCGTTTACAACATAAGCGGCGAGAAGCTCACAGAGCAGGCGAGACTCAGGGACGCTTCCGACAATTACGTATACATTGGTCAGGAACGCCTCTGCTACATCGGCGACGTGCTTTACTACGTTGTAAACGGCAAGATAAACTCCTACACCTACGGCGGCAATTACGATGAGCTTTCGACGATAGTACTTAAGACAGGCAACGATGAAGGATATCTTGAAGTTGCCGAGTAAATCTATGGTAAGTGCAGACGCAAAAATATAGCAGATTTCGTCAAATAATACGCACATACAGCTTCTTCTTTTCGGCGTATCTGCCAAACATCACCAAAGGTATTGATTTTACCGCCGACGTGTGGTAATATAATGACGAACAAAGACGTTCGGACACTTTTGTCCGGACGTCTTTTTTATTTATCACAAGGAGATGATATTTATGGACTTCGGAAACAATGCTTTTGTACTCATCTGCGCGGCGTTCGTGTTTTTCATGACGCCGGGGCTGGCCTTTTTCTACGGCGGCCTTGTTAGGCGAAAGAACGTGGTAAATACTATGATGGCCTGCGCGGGAATCATGGGGATATCGGTCGTTATGTGGGTGCTCATCGGTTTTTCCCTCTCCTTCGGCGCCGACCACGGCGGCATAATAGGAAGCTTTGAGCACATCTGCCTTAACGGGCTTGATTTTAACGAGGCAAGCGCTTATGCGCCTTCGATATCGTCGCTCACCTTCGCCGTGTTTCAGATGATGTTCGCAATGATAACGCCCGCGCTCATCACCGGCGCGGTTGCGGGGCGCATCCGCTACAAGGCGCTGTTCATATTCATTGCGCTGTGGTCTTTGATTGTATATTATCCCATGGCCCACATGGTATGGGGCGACGGCGGATTTTTGGCGCGTATCGGCTCAGTCGACTTTGCGGGCGGCAACGTCGTACATATAAGCTCGGGCGTAACGGGACTTGTGCTTGCCCGTATGCTTGGCGGCAGGCGCGGCATCGAGCACACCTCGTACCGCGTGCATAACATACCGTTCGTGTTCCTCGGAGCGTCGCTTCTCTGGTTCGGCTGGTTCGGCTTCAACGCGGGCAGCGCCCTTGCGGCGGACGGGCTTGCGGCCCACGCATTTACGACGACCGCGCTTGCGTCGGCCTGTGCGCTTCTTTCATGGATGCTCATTGACGTGCTGCGCGAGGGAAAGCCCACGCTTGTGGGCGCGTCCACGGGGCTCGTGGTAGGGCTTGTGGCAATCACCCCGGGCGCGGGCTTCGTCCCCGTATGGAGCGCCGTAATCATCGGCGCGGCGGTAAGCCCGATATGCTATTTCTGCATGATACTGTTAAAGAAAAAGCTTCACATCGACGATGCGCTTGACGCCTTCGGCTGCCACGGCATCGGCGGCATATGGGGCGGCATAGCGACGGGACTTTTTGCAAGGAGCGATATAAACCCGATTGCTCGCTGGGACGGGCTTGTTTTCGGCGACTCCGGGCTGTTTTTGGCGCAGCTTGCGGGCATCGGCGTGACCGTCGCCGCTGCAGTCGTCGGCACATTCATCTGCGCCGCTGTGACGCGGGCATTCACACCGCTTCGCGTGGAGCCGAAGGACGAGCTTCTCGGCATGGACGCAACGCAGCACGGCGAGAACGCGTATCCCTCGTTCAACGGGCTTGACTGATGAAAAAGGAGGCTTTAAGCTATGATGTACAAAATTGAAGCGATAGTGCGCGAGGAAAAGCTTGAGGATATAAAGGAGGCGTTAAGCCGCATAGAGGTAAACGGCGTGACCGTCTCGCAGGTTATGGGCTTCGGCATGCAGCGCGGCTACAAGACCGTCGTAAGAGGACAGGCGGTGGATATAATGATGCATCCGAAAATCAAATTCGAGATAGTCGTATCTTCGGAAAGCTGGCGCGACAGGACCATAGACGCCATTATGAAGGTCGCCAAAACAGGCGAGGTGGGCGACGGCAAGATATTCGTCTATGAAATTAAGGACGCCATAAAGATACGCACCGGAGAAAGGGGATATGACGCCCTCCAGTCGGAAAGCGAAAAAGGGGAAATATGAGGAAACAAAAGTTTCCGGGCAGTAAGGCCGCTTGACGGCGGCTTTTGGAAAGTTTATACTGTGGATGGGAGTATGATTTTTCGTAAGACGCGGATATAGGAAACCTTTTGCGGGAATAGTAACAGGAAAAACCGTCCCGGGCGGCGGTTTTTCCCGAAATCCGCTTACCGTATGCTTTCCAAAGGGGCTGATATGAGTGTGGGAAAAAGAAGTAACCGAGGAATTGAAACAGCTATTTTTTAAATATGCTAAAATGTTTGATGACGGCTACCCAGATGAATACGACGAACTCAATTACGATTCAATGACATATGAATGCTTTGTAAGGTATATAAGGGAATGCTTGCGGACAGGAAAAGAAATGCCGGATGTTGTCCCGATTTGGCCGGATAATTGAATCTTGCTCATAGGTGGTGAATGGATATGTTTGAACTGTTTGAAGTTGTACGAATTAAGTCTAACGGCGTTATCGGAACTATTGTTGACAAAACAGAAATAAACGGTAAAGTACGATATATTGTTGAAAGCGACTCAAAGGGAGAATTCGAAGGGGCATATGGCGGAGAATGGCCTCT
>JAFOLN010000019.1 GCA_017419325.1 Clostridia bacterium | reverse complement strand
TGCCGAGCCTATGTCCAGCATTTTATACACCTGCATGGAATCGGCGCTCACCACCTCGCCCGAAAAGCGGCGGCAAAGCTCCACGGAGAGCTTCGTTTTTCCCGTAGCCGTAGGGCCGCATATAACAACTGCTTTTATCTTATCCATAATTATACCAGAAATCTTCGGCCGCGCCTATGTGCGCGAGAATTGTTTTTTTAAATCGTCGTTCGTAAGCTTCAGGTATGTCGGTCTGCCGTGGGGGCAGTATCTGTATCTTGCGTCCGAAAGAACGAGGCGCGAGAGCTCCTCCATCTCTCTTTTCGAGGTCACGTATCCCGCCTTTATGGCCGCCTTGCAGGCCACCGTTTTAAGCATTTCCTCAACAACGGAGGGGGTCATCCTGCCCTGGGCGCGCTCCATGTCGGCTATAAGCTCGTAAAGAAGGCTCTCTATGTCGGCGTCAGCCGCGTCCAGCGGCACGGCGCGCACAAGCGCGGTGCTGCCGCCGAAGTCTTCTATGTCGAAGCCCATGTCGGAAAGCGCGTCCCTGCCGGACATGAGAAGCTCGAAGTCTCCCGCCGAAAGCGTTATGCTCTCGGGCGCGAGAAGAAGCTGCGACGAGGCCTCGCCCCTGTTTCGTATGCTCTCGAAGATTATTCGCTCATGGGCGGCGTGCTTGTCTATGATGTACGTTATGTCGCCGCTCTGGGCTATTATGTATGTTGAGTAAAGCTCGCCCACGATGAATATGTCGCGGGGCGGCTCCTCGGTTTCTTCCGTCACGGGCGCGGCCGCCTCTGGAAGATAATCCTCCCGCGCCGTCACCGTTTCCCCGGCCTGCGGCTCTTTATCCGCCTCCGCCGGGACTCCCGGCGAAAAGATGTATACGCGGTTCACCGCCGTGTCCACGGCCTCATCCCCGGGGGCTTTTTCTTCGGGCGCGGCCATGTCGGGCACGAAAAGCGCGCCGCCGGACGCATCCCTTGCAAAGCTTCTGTTTTCCTGTCTTAAAACGGCCTGCGTCGCCTTCTCGTCCTCCTGGCGCGGCGAGACGAACACCGTCTGAACCGGGGTAAGCTCGTCTCGTGGCTCCGGCCGCTTCGGCGCAAAATGCGCGTGCTTTACGCCGCTTTCCGAAAGGGCGCTCTTTACCGCGAAATACACGGCGTCGAAAAGGTCGCGCTCGTTTGAAAACTTCACGGTCAGCTTTTCCGGGTCCACGTTTACGTCCACCGCCGACGGCGCAAGCTCTATATGGAGCACGGCCGCGGGGAACTTCCCCGTGAAGAGATTGGGCGAATACGCCTCCGCAAGCGCCGCCGAAAGAAGCTTTGAGCGCACGAAGCGTCCGTTTATGTAAAAATTCTGAAACGATCTGTTGTTCTTTGCGGCATAGGGCGCGCAGGCAAGACCGCGGACTCTTATGCCGGAGCGTTCGTAGTCGACGGCCGTCATGCCGTCGAGCATCTTTTTGCCCCATACGGCGTAAACGGCATTCTTAAGCTCTCCGTCGCCGTATGTCTGAAGCACCGTATTGCCGTCGCGTATAAGCCTGAAGGCAATATCGGGGCTGCCCAGCGCGATTCGCGCCATTATGTCGGAAATATGCGCCGCCTCTGCAGAGTCGCGCTTTAAGAATTTGAGACGCGCGGGCGTGTTGTAAAAAAGGTCGCGGACGATGACGGTGGTGCCCGTGGGGCAGCCCGCCTTCGACACGGACGTGACCTCGCCGCCCTCTGCGCAGAGATGAACGCCCGTCTCGTCCTCCTCGGTCTTCGTCATTATCTCCATGCGGGAAACGGCGCAGATTGACGACAGCGCCTCTCCGCGAAAGCCGAGGCTCGTTATGGCCTCAAGCCCCGTTTCATCGGCAAGCTTGCTTGTCGCGTGGCGAAGAAGGCAGACGTTCGCGTCCTCCTCGCTCATGCCGCAGCCGTTGTCGGACACGCGCATGAACGCGCTGCCTCCCGCCTTTATCTCAACGGTTATTTTGTCCGCGCCCGCGTCTATTGAGTTTTCGACAAGCTCCTTTATGACGGAGCCGCTTCTGCCAACTACCTCTCCGGCAGCGATAAGCGAAGCCAGATGCTTGTCAAGTACCTTTATCCTGCCCATTTTTTATTTCCTCTTCAGTCGTTTTTTAAGCTCGTAAAGCTTTGAAAGCGCCTCCATAGGCGTAAGCTCGTCGATATTGAGCGACGACACCTCGCCGCATACGGCTCTGTACTCCTCGTACTCCTGCGGCAGCGCGAGGGGCGCGGGCATTTTCTTTGCGTTCGCGGCCGTTTCGCTCTCAAGCGACGAAAGCACCTCTCTTGCGCGGCATACCACACGCTCGGGCACGCCCGCAAGCGCCGCGACCTCCACGCCGAAGCTGCCGTCGGCCGCTCCGGGGCGGACTTTTCTTAAAAACTCCACCGTGCCGTGTTCTCTTACCGCCGATACGTTGAAATTCTTTATCCCGTCAAACTCCCCTGCCATTTCGGAAAGCTCATGGTAATGCGTGGCAAACATGGAGCGCGCGCCGAGCCTCTCTTTCGAGTTTACCTCCTCGACGACAGCGCGGGCTATTGCCATGCCGTCGTATGTGCTGGTGCCTCGGCCTATCTCGTCGAACACGAGAAGCGAACGGGGCGTTGCGTGCTTTAATATATTTGCCACCTCGCTCATCTCAAGCATGAAGGTGGACTGTCCCGCCGACAGGTCGTCAGACGCGCCCGCGCGGACGAACACCTTGTCCGCAAGGCCAATCTTTGCGTACTCTGCCGGCACGAAGGAGCCCATCTGCGCCATTATCGTTATGATGGCGCACTGTCTCATATATGTTGACTTGCCCGCCATATTGGGGCCCGTTATTATCATCGTTCTGTTTTCGCCGCAGTCGAGATAAACGTCGTTCGGCACGAACACGTCCGACGGGTTCATCTTCTCCACCGCGGGATGGCGTCCCGCCTTTATTATAAGCTCGTCCCCCGTGTGGACTTCGGGGCGGGTGTAATTGTACTTTAAGGCCGCCTCCGCAAGGGCGCAGGCCGCGTCAAGCCTTGAGAGCGCCCCGGCTATGTCCTGTATGCGGCGCATCTCGGCCTTCACGTCGTCGCGAAGGGAGCAGAATATATCGTATTCAAGCTGTATCGCCCTGTCGTGGGCGCCCAGCACCGTATTTTCAAATTCCTGAAGCTGCTTCGTTGTATATCTTTCGCTGTTTGCAAGCGTCTGCTTTCTTATATAGCCCTCGGGCACCAGCTCATAGTTCGAGCGGGTCACCTCGATGTAATAGCCGAACACGCGGTTGTGGGCGATTTTTAAATTCTTTATGCCCGTTCTCTCCCGCTCGTCCGCCTCAAGCTTCGCAATATACTTCTTTCCGTTGTCGCCTATGTCCCGCAGCTTGTCAAGCGTTTCGTCAAAGCCGCCGCGTATTATGCCGCCCTCCTTTATCTGCACGGAGGGCTCGTCCACGATGGCAGCCGTTATTTTTGTATAAAGCTCCTTTAAATCATAAAGCTCCGAGTCTATCTTCTTTATGTATCCGCACTTAAGCGAAGAGAGCGTCTCCTTTATGCCCGGTATGCACGAAAGGGAGCGGGCCAGCGCATTAAGGTCGCGGGCGTTCGCCCTCTGGTACGCGACCTTCGACATTAGTCTCTCAATGTCATATACCTCGTCCAGCGCGTCCGACACCTCGCCCAGGACATACGGGGCGCGGTGAAGCTCCTCCACCGCGTCAAGGCGCGCGTTTATGCGCGCGGGGTCCAGAAGCGGCATCTCTATGCGCTTTTTTATAAGCCTTCGCCCCATGGGAGTGCGGGAAAGGTCCAGCACCCACAGAAGCGAGCCGCGCCTGTCGCCGCGCATGGCCTCGGTAAGCTCAAGGTTTCGCATGGTTGACATATCGATGGCCATATATTCGTCGGTCTCAAAAAACGATATGTTCGTAAGGTTCGAAAGCGCGCCTCTCTGCGTGTCCGTAAGGTACAAAATGAGCATATGAGCCGCGCACGCGGCGCCCCGCGCGTCCGGGCGCGTAATCTCTTCGGGCATCGCGCCGCCGAACTGCGCCTTCACGGCGTTTACCGCCATAACGGCGTCGGGCACCACGAACATCTCCTCGCCCGTTACATTGAGCCTCGTTTTTGAAAACTGCATAAGGGCGCGGTTCATCGCCCCGCCCTTGTTTAAAAGCACCTCTTTCGGCAGGAATTTATAAAGCGTGTCGCATACGCTCTGCTCATTTTCGCCCTCGAAGCGGCAGACGTGCATCTCGCCCGTGGAAATGTCGCAGAAGGCCGCGCCCGACGACGCGGGCGACGTATATACGGCCGCGATGAAGTTGTTGTCGGAGGCGGCGACAAGGGGATCCTCTATAAGCGTTCCCGGCGTTACCACGCGGATGACCTCGCGCTCAACGAGACCCTTCGACTGCTTCGGGTCGGTGGTCTGCTCGCACACGGCCACCTTGTAGCCCTTTTCTATGAGCCGCTTTATGTAGCTCTCCGCGCTGTGGTACGGCACGCCGCACATGGGCGCGCGCACGCCCTGTCCCCATTTTCTGCCCGTCAGCGTAAGCTTAAGCTCACGGGCGGCAACGTCGGCGTCCTCGAAGAACATTTCATAAAAATCGCCCAGTCTGAAAAAGAGCAGATGATCCTTATGCTCCGCCTTGAGTCTGTAATATTGCTCCATTATCGGAGTCATTTTCGATGACTTTTCACCGCTCAATGAAATTCCTCCCGAAAAAGGTGTGATTTAAGAAAAAGCGGGCAGGGCTTGCCCCCGCCCGCATATATTCTCAGTGGCAGCCGCCGCAGCCGGAGCAGTCTCCGCTGCAGCCGTCGCTTTGACCCGCAAAGCAGGAGCTTATGGTGCGCACGATGTAGTTCATTATCTGCTGTACCTCGTTGTTGGCGTCGGTCATGTCAACCATAACGGGGTTTGCCATTATCTCCTCATATATGCTCATTATCTGAGAGTTCTGCGCCTCCATCTCTTCGTTGGCCGCGCCGTCGTTCTGCATCTGAACGAGCTTCTGGCGCTGCATCTCAAAGCTGCCCACCTTGTCGCGGAGAGCCTCATCGGCCTCGAATGCCTCGTTTGCCGCGAGAAGCCTCTTGACTTGCTCGGTCTCTCTCATAAGCTCGCCTATTTCTACCGCCTTAGATAAAATAAGATCCATCGACATTTTTTAAAATTCCTTTCGTTATATAGTTTTTTTTATAATTTACCGTATAGTGACCATGTGTTGGCCTTTATAATTTCAAGGTCCGCAAATCGCCCCGTAAGCTCATGGGAACCCTCAAAATTCACTATTTTGCCGCCGTCCGTGCGACCAGTCATCATGTGTTCATCGGTGCGGCTCTGCCCCTCGACGAGAACGCGCACGCGCCTGTTTAAAAGCGCCCTGTTCTTCTCAAGGGATATACCGTTCTGAAGCGCAGTAAGCTCATCGAAGCGCCGCTTTTTCTCCTCCCGCGGCACCTGCGCCTCCATGGCCGCCGCGGGCGTGCCCGGCCGCCTTGAATAAAGGAAGGTAAAGAGCATATCGAATCTCCCCTCCCTTACAAGGGAAAGCGTGTTTGAAAACTCCTCCTCCGTCTCCGACGGAAAGCCCACTATGACGTCGCTCGTCACCGTAAGGTCGGGCATATACTTACGCGCAAGCGCCAGCTTTTCAAGATACTGCTCCTTTGTATATCCGCGGTTCATGGCGCGAAGCACCCTGTCGTCGCCCGCCTGAAACGGCAGGTGAAGATGGTGCGCCGCCTTTTCGCATTCGGCCATGGCGCGAAAGAGCTTTTCCGTCGCGTCCTTCGGGTGGGAGGTCATGAACTTTATGCGAAAGTCGCCCTCCATATCGTTTATGCGTCGTATAAGGTCGGAAAAGTCAATGCTTTCATGAAGATCGCGCCCGTAGGAGTTTACGTTCTGCCCCAGAAGGACGATCTCCCGCACTCCCGACTTAAGCGCCGCCTTTATCTCCTCTTTTATCATATCCGGTGTGCGTGAGCGTTCGCGTCCGCGCACATAGGGCACGATGCAGTAGGAGCAGAAGTTGTTGCAGCCGTACATAACGGAAATATTCGCGCTGAAGGATTTGTCCCTCAGTATCGGCAGGCCCTCGTATATATGACCCTTCGTGTCAAGAACGTCAAAGGTTCGGCCTCCGTTTTTAAGCGTATTTAAAAGTATCTCGGGAAACCTGTAAAGCGTGTGGGTGCCGAATACCATGTCCACATGGGGATAGCGCAT
>JAFOLN010000161.1 GCA_017419325.1 Clostridia bacterium | reverse complement strand
TATGTCGACAACAATCGTGGCGCGGTCCGTCCCGCGATGTGGATAAGCCTCGAATAACCCCACCCTGCCACATATACAAAACCAGCCCCGGACGGGGCTGTTTTCATTTCATGTTCTGTTTTGGATGGGTTCGCGGTAAATGTTTACTCTGCCATTTCCTTTATACAGTCTTCGCAGACTATCTTGTTCTTGAAGTTGGTAACGTTCTTCGCGTTGCCGCAGAAGATGCAGCCGGGCTGGTACTTTTTGAGGATGATCGTGTTTCCGTCAACGTAGATCTCAAGAGAATCCTTTTCAGCGATATCAAGCGTGCGTCGCAGCTCTATGGGGAGAACTATACGGCCAAGCTCATCGACTTTTCTTACAATACCGGTAGATTTCATTTCTTATTCCTCCTATGATAAAACTGAAAACATGACAAAAAACCTATGAAAGTGTCATTGTTTATCTCATTTTAGCATACATTGGAAATTATGGCAAGTACTAATCATTGTCATACGTGAGAGCAAGAAATTTACAAAAAAGCATATTTCTAAGTAAAAAACATATAAAAAATAATAAGAAAAACATTTCGGGTGATACATATGATGAATAAGCTGTTTGCCGCCATGATAATCGCGGGATGCGTCGTGGGCATCGTATGCGGACGGGGCGCGGCAGTGTCGGATGCGGTCTTTCGCGGCGCGGCGGAGGCGGTTGAGCTTCTTATAACGATAGGCGGCGCCGTCTGCCTCTGGTCGGGGCTGATGCGCCTCATCGAGCGCTCCGATATGCTGGGCGGCCTTTGCCGCCTTATCGCCCCCGCCATGCGGCGGCTCTTTCCCGACATACCGCCCCACAGCCCCGCCATGACGAGCATCGTCATGAACATAGCGGCGAACCTTTTGGGGCTTGCCAACGCGGCCACCCCCATAGGCATGCGCGCCATGGAGCAGATGAAGGCGCTTTCGGGCAGTTCCGGCGAGGCAAGCCGCTCCATGATAATGTTCGTCGTAATGAACACGGCTTCGTTCCAGCTTTTGTCCTCGTCACTTATGGCGCTTCGCATCGAGGCGGGCTCCCGCGACCCCTTCGAGGTCATGGCGCCCATATGGATAGCCTCGGGCATATGCCTTGCGTCGGCGGTAATTACGGCGAAGCTTTGCTCAATCTTCAAAAAATGATGCGGAGGTGCGAAAAATAAGGCTGCTGGGCGAAAACATGATGGCGGCGCTGGTGGCCGCCATAGTCATATACGCGATATACAAACGGGTGGCGGTGTTCGATGAGTTCCTTTCGGGCGCGGGGGAGGGACTTTATACTTTAAAGCAGATACTCCCGTCGCTTTTGGGGCTCCTTTTTGCCATTGAGATATTCAAGGCCTCGGGCGCACTCGACCTTATGACCTTTGCGTTAAGCCCCCTGCTTTCGCGCCTCGGCATACCGCCGGAGGTGGTGCCGCTGGGGCTTCTTCGCCCCGTGTCGGGCAGCGGCTCCCTTGCCATAGTGTCGGACATTTTCGAGAAGGCGGGCCCCGACAGCTTCGCGGGACGCTGCGCCTCCGTCATGATGGGCTCCACGGAGACCACCTTCTACACGATAGCCGTATATTTCGGCGCGGCGGGGATAAAAAAGATATCGTATGCGCCCTTTGCCGCGCTTTTCGCCGATTTTGTCGGCTTTGCGGCAAGCATCGTCATCGTGAGCCGCTTTTTCGGAAGGTGAAAAGGGCCGCGGACGAACCCGCGGCCCCGAGTGACTACTCCTCAATAAGCCCCTGCGCCGATAAGATATCCTGGCACTTGTTTATGGATGCGCGGATAAGGTTCGCGCACGAGTAGTGCTCGTCCGTTTTCTTCATCTGAAGAAGCTTTGCGCATGCGGAGGTGGTGAACTCCGTCTCGAACCAGTTGTCAAGCTCCCTTACCATAGCGCCGGTCTTGGGCGCGTCCCACATGCCCAGCATGAGCGCCCCTCCCGTGAGAGCGCCGCAGGTCTTCTGATTCTGCATGCCGCTGCACAGCGTGCGCGCCGCGCGCACCATCTGCGGATTTTCCTCGCCGCGGATGTCAAGCCCCGCGTTTACTACTATCTGCGCACAGCAGAGGCCGGACTTGCGAAGCTCGCTTACCTTTTCGTTATAATCGATGCGTTTCATTATTTTTCCCCCTTAGTAAAAAAGCTATATCAGCATGAGCTGTTTTAAAATGAATACAAAAACAAATATGGTGATTATCGAGAACGCCGCCGAAAACACCACAAGCTCTCCCGCAAGCTCATAGTCCGCGCCCATCTGCTGAGCCATGGTAAACGAGGCTATGGCTATGGGCGACGCGAATATGGACAGACACACCACAAGGTCAACGCCGCGAAAGCCCAGCGCCGCCGCGATGGGAAGCATTATCGCGGGCACGATGACAAGCTTTGCAAGAACGCCGCATATGAGCGCGCGCTTGTTCTTCTTCGCGGACGAGAACTTGAAAAGCCCGCCCAGCACCACAAGCGAAAGGGGCGTTGCGACTGCGGCAAGATCGCCCGCCACGTCCGTTATAAGCACGGGAAGCCTTACGCCGGAAAGAAGCATTATCACGCCTGCCGCCGAGGAGAGCACAAGCGGGTTCTTGCATATCTGAAGGAGCGTTTTTCCGAGGCTCGGGCGGCTGCCGGAGAACGCGGACAGCACAAACACCGACAGCACGTTATACATGGGCACAACCAGCGCGCTCGTTATGGCGGGGATGCCCGCGCTTGCGTCGCCGCACAGCGAAATGGCTATGGGCACGCCGAATATGACGAAGTTGCTTCGGAATATGGCCTGTATCATAACGGAGCGGCGGCGCGGCTCCTTCACAAAGGCGCCCGTTATGAAGAACGCCGCCGTAAAAAGGCACAGCACCGCAATGAACGCGAAAAGCAAAAGCCGCGGGTTGAACACCGTTTCGATGTCGGCGTTGTATATGCTTATGAAAAGTAAAAGCGGCAGAAAAACGTGGAAGCATACGCGGTTTATCTTTATGAGCGCGTCGTCCGTCACCATTTTTACAAGGCGCACGATATATCCTATCGCAAGCATTATAAAAAGAGGGAGAACCACCTCAAAAGATATTATCAAGCTCTGCATACGTCTGCCACCTTTTTAAAAGTACATATTCATTTTAAATGAAGAGGCAGATAAAGTCAATAAAATACGCGCCTTTGCCGCGGCGGCGGGAAAGGCCGGAGAAAGCGGGACGCAGATAATGCGCTTTGGCAGGAGATTTGTTGAACATAAAAAGAAAGCCCAATAGTGAATGCTGACAGCGGGGTACAATTCCCCGCCGGCTTAGACACTTTAGGCTTTGATAAAATCATACACCCGAGCAGAAACATTGTCAATAGCTCTGAGGACAAATATGACGGTGAAGACAGGCGGCAATTTTCGCGCCCGGCGCGGCGGCATGCGCCGCACAGAAAAGCATATGCCGTATTGACCGGGGACTGAGGGCGGTGGTATAATCAAAAAACAAACAAAAGGTGAATAAAATGAACAGGATACGACCTATAATATTTGCGCTAATGGCGGCCGTTTTTTACGCCGTCAACGTGCCCGTGTCAAAGGTGCTCCTTACGAATGTGGAGCCCACGGTCATGGCGGCGCTTTTATACCTGGGCGCGGGTATCGGCGTGGGCATAATGGCGCTCTTTCAGAAGGAGCGGGGAGAGAAGCTTACAAAGAGCGACACGCCGTATGTTATCGGCATGATCGCGCTGGACATCGCGGCTCCCATCTTTCTTATGATGGGCATAAGCTACGGCACGTCCTCCGACGCATCGCTTCTCGGCAATTTTGAAATAGCGGCCACCGCGCTCATCGCGCTTTTTATCTTCAAGGAAAAGGTCTCGGCGCGCCTCTGGACGGCCATAGCTCTTATCACCGTTTCGAGCATTATACTGTCGCTTGACGGCGGGGAGGGCATACGCCTTTCGGCGGGCTCCGTGTTTGTGCTGCTTTCCACCGTATGCTGGGGCTTTGAGAACAACTGCACGAGGAACATATCCTCGAAGAGCACGTATGAGATAGTTATACTCAAGGGTATCTTTTCGGGGCTCGGAGCGCTTGTTATAGCGCTGATAAAGGGCGAGGCCATGCCGGGGCTTTCATATGCCGCGTGCGCGCTCGTTCTGGGCTTCGTGGCATACGGTCTGAGCATATTCTTCTATATAAGGGCGCAAAATTCCCTCGGCGCGGCAAAAACGAGCGCATATTATGCCGCGGCTCCCTTCGTGGGCGCGCTTCTGTCGTTTGCGCTCCTTAAAGAGAAGCTGACGGGCACTTACCTTGCGGCCGCCGCCGTGATGATTGTGGGCACGGCCTTCGTTGTTGCGGACACGCTTCGAAGACGCCACGAGCATACTCACAGCCATACGCTTACGCACACTCATGACGGGAGCACGCATACCCACGTTGTAAGCCACACCCACGGCCACGACCATTACCGTGAGAACGGCGCGCACGGCCACAGGCATTCAAGAGCGCGGCTCGAGCGGGAGCTTATGGCTCACGTATAATCAAAGACGAATATAAAAAGGGAGCGGGTTTTTCCCGCTCCCTTTTAACGTACAGAGGTCAGTCTCTGCTTGTAACGAGCATCGTTGCGGTGTCCGCGTCGTAATCCACGTCGAAGCCGAGGGCCTCTCCCAGCTCGCGCAGCTTAAAGAAATTGTTGCCGCCGATGTTGTATGCGGTGAGGTCGGCCTTCTCGCGGTTTATGTATATAATCTGGGCGCTGGGCTGCGCCGTTTTGGAGTTGTCATTGCCCGTTACAAGCTCTCCGCCCACGGGTACATAAGGCGCGCCCGTCACAACGGTGACGGCATTCTGCGCGCGGTCATAGTCAACAAGGAAGCTGCTCCCTGTGCCGTTAAGCAGCATGGCGATGTCCCGAAGCTTAAAGAAGTTGCTTCCGTTTATGTTGTATATCTCGGCCTCCCGCGCCTCGCCGTTTACCTTAAGGCTCTGTTTCGTAAGTATAACTACGTCCTTCGGCTTTGGCGGCTGAGAATTGCCCGAAACGGTTATGCTTACCGTCTTTTTCTCGCCGTTTGAGAAGTTCACGCCTACGGTGTGCTCTCCCGGGGTTAGCGCGTCGGCGTTAAGCCTGTATCTGAACGGATAATCCGAGGAGGCGTGTACCCATGTGCCGTCAATGTACCACGACGCGCTTATGCGGGAGGAGGCATACGTATATGCGGAAAGCTCCACCGTGCCGGACAGACTCCCTTTTATATCGGAAAGCGGCGTGTAGTACTTCGCCTTGTCCCGCACCGAGTGAAGATATGTCACGTTGCCGTCCGCGCCCTTGTTGAAGGCGGCCGTCATTGTGGGGTTGTTGTATATCTTATAGTCGCGCGGCCTGCCGCCGAAGTCGGAGTCGGAGTAGATAATTGCCTTTATCTCGGGGTAGACCATGGGAAGATACGCCATGGCCTTTTCTGCCTGCTCCGCGGCGAAATCCGTCGTGTCCGCGCCGTTTATCGTGTGGGCTGAGCCGCCCTCTGTCAGAAACAGCGGCTTTTTATGGAGGCGCGAAAGATTGACGCCCTGCTGTACGTTCAGAAGCGCGTTCCCGTATTCGCCCACGCCGTAGAACTCGTCCCGCGACGTGTCGCCGTTCACGCTGTAGCGGTCGTAGTAGAGCGACACGCCCACCCAGTCGACGACGTCG
>JAFOLN010000160.1 GCA_017419325.1 Clostridia bacterium | reverse complement strand
GGCTTTACAAGGCGCATGCGCGACGAGGCGGGAAAGAAGTTTCAGTGCGTCGTTCATGATCTGCTTTGCGACTGCGAGGGCGTTGTGAGCGTAAAGAATACGGTAAAGGACGGCGAGGCTTGGGCGCTCGTGCCGTGGGTGACGGGACTTTCGGCGGGAAGCGGGGTAAACAGGTCCTCGGACAACAGGGTATACGACGGCGAGTATTCGGTGAACGCGGAGTATACACAGGCAGAGCTTTCGGCGGGCATTGAGGAGGGCTCGTTTATGTTTCACATGTCGGACGGGGAGGTGTGCGTCCTTAGGGATATAAACACCTTCGTTTCCGTGACGGACGAAAAGAGCCGCGATTTTTCCGACAATCAGGTCATGCGCGTGCTCGATCAGATTGCGAACGACATCGCCGTTATATTCGCAAAGAAGTATCTCGGAAAGGTTTCGAACGACAAAAGCGGGCGCATATCGCTGTGGAACGATATAGTAAAGCACCACAGGGAGCTTGAGCGCATAAGAGCCATTGAGGACTTTGACAGCGAGGACGTGACGGTGGAGCGGGGAGAGACGAAAAAGTCAGTTGCCGTGACCGACAGGATATGCCCCGTATGCGCCATGTCCCAGCTTTATATGACCGTATATGTAATGTAAGGAGGCGATGACGTGAACGGCAATGTGATGAACGCGAAGGACAGCGTTTCGGCGGCGCTGGCGGAGTGCTTTGTGACGATAGAGGGCGACAGATACAACTTCATGCAGGCCATAAACCTTGAGGCAAGCGTAAAGAAGAACAAGTCGAAGGTGCCCATTTTAGGAAAGACGGGGCGCGGAAACAAGGCAACGAGCTGGGAGGGCGCGGGAAGCGCGACCTTCCACTATAACACCTCCGTTTTCAGAAGGCTCATGAAGCGCTTTAAGGACACGGGCGAGGACGTATACTTCGACATACAGGTGACGAATGAGGATCCCGCGTCGTCGGCGGGCAGACAGACGGTGATACTTCGCGACTGCAACATAAACGGCGGCGTGCTTGCCAAGTTCGACGCGGACGCGGATTATCTTGAGGAGAGGATGGACTTTACATTCGAGGATTTTGAGATGCCCGAGACGTTCGACACGCTTTCGGGCATGAGATAAGGAGGAGAAGGTATGGCGGGAGGTCTTTCTGCGTTCCTCTGGCAGAACGCAAAAAAGATTGAGAATGTAAAATACGCTGTAAGTCCGCGCTTTACGGATGAGGAGACGGGACAGGCGGCAATGTGGGAGATAAGGGCCGTGACGGCAGCGAAAAACGCGGAAATAAGGCGCGAAAGCATTACACAGACGCGCGGCGGCGCGCCCGCGTTCGACGCGGAAACGTATCTTATGAGGCTCTGCGCCGAGTGCACCGTGTATCCCAACCTAAACGACGCGGCGCTTCAGGAGAGCTACCGCGTGATGGGCGCGCCTGCGCTTATAGGCGCGATGCTGACGCCCGCGGAGTTCGAGGCGTACTGTGAGCGCGTTATGGAGGTAAACGGCTTCAAAACAGACGCCGAGATGGTGGACGAAGCAAAAAACTGATTAACGGAGGCGATGACGAGGCCACTTATGCCTTCATCTGCCTCCATGAATTCCATTGGCCGCCGGGGAGGTTTCTGTCCCTTTCGCCGTATGAGCGGGCGTTCGTTATGGCGGCCGTTGACATAAAGGCCGAGGCCCGAAAGAGAGAGCGGGAGCAGGGCCGGCCGGTTTTTTGGGGTGAGAGATGACGGACAGACTTTATTTTAAGCGTTCCGGCCGCGCGCGTTCGGCGGCCGTTGAAAGGTATATGCGTATTTTGCGCCTTGCGGACGCCGGCGGCGCGGCGGGCGCGGATATCCGTGGCTGGTTATACGAAGACGGCGCGGGGGTCATAAATCCCCCGCGCCGCGGGAGCGGCGGCGTGTATGCCGGGGCGTTTGGTTTACATAATATAAGGCGCGGCAATCCGACGTCGCCCGTATACGAAGCGGCGGGGGCATCGCAGGAGGCGCGGCACGGGGAAGACGAAAGGACACAAAGGCGCGTGACGGCGGCTTTGGACGGCGCCGCAAGGGTGAGAGAGGCGGCTTCGGAGGGTATGCCCGCGGCGCTAACCGCGCGGGAAGCAGGCGCGGCGCTTTTTTACGGCGGCACCGGGCGCGGGGAGACTGTTCTTCGGGAGGCCATGGGCGCGGGCGTGCGCACCGTGGGCGCGGTCGGCGCATACTCCGGAACGGCGCGCGGAGGCGCAGTCGGCGAAAAGCTTTTCGGCGGAGCGGGAAAGACGGCCGCGGAGCTTCTCGGGCTTCGGGAGAGCGCGGTGTTTTCATCCGAGGGGCGCGTATCCAACGTTGAGATAAACGTGCGCCAGCACAACGAGAACAGTATCGGCGCGGACACGGACATGGAGGCGGTGCTTGACGCCTGGGCCGGAGACTTTGCAAGAAAGCTGTATGTGTCCGCGGAGGGGGTGTATATGTAGTGGCGTATAAGATGTATCTTTCGGGGGAGCTTATGCCCGTAACGCCCGAGAGGGTGACAGTAAAGATGAAAAACAGAAACGAGACAGTGACGCTCATCTCGGGAGACGAGATAACCTTGCTTCGCGGGCGCGGGCTTTCGGAGGTAAGCTTTGAGCTTCTTTTACCGCAGTACAGATATCCGTTCTCGCTTTCGCATGAGCCGCCCGAGCATTATATCACGCTGTTTTCGCGGCTAAAGGAGAAAAAGGCGCCGTTTCAGTGGATTCTCACGAGGACGCGCGCCGACGGCAGCGCGTTCTACTATACGAATATGACCGTGTCCCTTGAGGAGTATACGCTTACGGACGACGCGGCGGAGGGGCTTGACGTTAGAGTATCGATGAAGCTTCGCCAGTACAGGATGTTTTCCACGAAAACCGCCCGCGTGGGCGGGGACGGCGCGCTTTATATGACGGGCGGCACAAGGGAGACCGCCGGCGCGCCGGACGGGGACGTTTATACGGTGAAGCGGGGCGACAGCCTCTGGAGCATAGCGAAAAAGCAGCTTGGCGACGGGACGCGATATAAGGAGATATATGAGCTTAACCGCGACAGGATTAAAAATCCGTCGCTTATTTATCCGGGTCAGACGCTTTCTCTGCCCGGCGGAGGATGATATGGGAACCGAGCTTTTTATACAGAACGGCAGTCTTGTACACAGCCCCGTGACGGCGGGGCGGATAAAGCTTTCGCTTTCACGAAGGGGGAGCCCCGGGAGGCTTGAGTTCGCCGTTATAAAGGAGGGCGCGCTCGATTTTACGGAGGGGAACGCCGTGAGGCTTTCGCATGACGGCACGCCCATGTTTTTCGGGTATGTTTTCTCAAAGAGGCGAGCCCGGGACGGCATTAT
>JAFOLN010000159.1 GCA_017419325.1 Clostridia bacterium | reverse complement strand
GTTATAGAACGCGTAGCCGCCTATGCTCTTTACATTCTTCGGGATTTCTATTGACACGAGGGCGCTGCAGTTCCAGAAGGCGTTTCCGCCTATGCTTTCAACGCTCTGCGCCGCCTCGACCGATGTAACAGAGCCGCAGTTTAAAAAGGCGTTGCTTCCTATACTTGTCACGCCGTCTTCGATGATTACCTTTTTAATGCTGTCCTTCTGTTCATACCACGGCGCGGTCTTTCCCTCGGAGGGGCTGCCGTAGTATTCATAGTCGTCCATTTTACCGGCGCCGCTTATCGTAAGCACGCCGTCCGCGTCAAGCGTCCACCTGACGTTCTCGCCGCAGCTTCCGCCCGACGTGTCCGCAGCCATGCCCATGACGGGCAGCATGGCAATAATCATGCACAGCGCCGCGATAAGGCTTACAGCCTTCTTTTTCATAAAATCCCCCGCCTTTCTTTTGTTTCCAAGGGAAAATTGTTGCATATGGATAAAAAAAGTATATCACACTGCCTTATTTTTGTAAACGGCGCACCGTCGGAATGACCGAAATTTCGCTCATGGGGTGCGCGCGGCGCGCAAATGTGGTAATATGTATATCGTAAAAGGAGGAGCGCATATGATAGACCCGGTGACAATGAACGCGGCAAACCCTAAGGACGACGAAAACGGCAATCTCATGCTTGAGCGCATGAACGTGCACCACGCGCCGCTCTATGCCTGGGGGCACGGGCATATAACGATAGAAAAGGCGAAGGCCGTCCTCGACATAGGCTGCGGCGGCGGCCAAAATATTTTAAACATGGCGGCCATGGCTCCCGCCGCAAGGCTTTACGGCGCGGACATATCGGAGGCAAGCCTTAACATGACGGGTAAGGTATGTAAAAGCCTCTCGGACGCGGGGCGGCTTTCGCTCATAAAGTCGGACGCGGGAAAAATATCCCTGCCGGACGGCTCGCTTGACGCGGCGACCGCCTTCGAGACGACATATTACTGGGACGACATAGGGGCGGCGTTTCGTAACGTATGGCGGATGCTTTCGCCCGGCGGCGTTTTCCTCGTCTGCAACGAGGACGGAAGCCTTAAGGGAAACGAGGAGATAGGCGCGGCGCTATCCATGCGCTTTTACTCGGCGGACGACCTTTCGTCCCTCATGCGGGGCGCGGGATTTTCCCGCGTGACAGGCTTTTCCCACGAAAACGGACGCTGGGTATGCGCCGCTGGGATAAAATGAACCACGGCGGGGCTGTGATTTTCATATAAAAGAGCGTGATACCATGAAAAACAACGAAAACAACGGGCGCGGACTCAAAATAGTCACCGCGTCCGACATACATTATCTTGCGCCCGCCCTTATGGAGAACCGCGCGCTTTTTTCGCGCCATGTCATAGAGAAGGACGCAAAGACCGTGGAATACGGCGACGCGCTTACGGACGCGTTCATAAGCGAGACGGCGCGCATGCGCCCCGACGCGGTGATTCTCTCGGGGGATTTAAGCTTTAACGGCGAAAAGGAGAGCCACCTGCGGCTTGCCTCGAAGCTTTCCTCCCTCACCCGCGAGGGCATTGCCGTCCTCGTCACAACGGGGAACCACGACACGGAAAACAAAAAGGCCGCGTCCTTCTCGGGCGCGGACGTTTCCCCCGCCGAAACGGTGACGGCCGCGGGCTTTGCCGAAATTTACGGCGCCTTCGGCCCCGGCATCGCAAAAGGGCGCGACCGCGCCTCCCTTTCCTATACGTATATCCTCCGGGATACGCTTATAGTCATGCTGGACGCAAACTCCCCCGCCTGCCCCTGCGGCATATCGGGCGATACGCTTTCATGGCTCGAGGGAGAGCTTAAAAGCGCCCGCCGCGAGGGGCTTCGCGTAATCTGCGTGGGGCATCAGAACCTTTTCAGACACTCCATATTCGACCGGGGCTACGTCATGGAGAACGCCGCCCGCCTTCGCGCCCTCCTTTCGGCATACGG
>JAFOLN010000158.1 GCA_017419325.1 Clostridia bacterium | reverse complement strand
TTTTTCCCATTCTATGGGGGAGGCCCCGTGGGCTTTTAGGAACTCGTTTGCCTTTATGAAATGGCCGCAGCCGAAAAATCCGCTGTGGGCGGACAGGGGGCTCGGATGGGCGGCCTCCAGGACGAGATGACGGTCGTTTAATATGAACTCGCGCTTTGCGCGGGCATGGGCGCCCCACAGCATGAACACGAGCGGTCGCTCCCGCTCGGACAGCGTCCATATAATCCTGTCGGTAAGATGCTCCCAGCCCAGCTTCTTATGGGACGCGGGCTCGTGCGCCCGCACCGTGAGCGTAGTGTTTAAAAGGAGCACGCCCTGCCGCGCCCAGCCCGTAAGGCAGCCGCTTTGGGGCATCTTTACGCCCGTTTCCGCCTCGATTTCCTTATAAATGTTCACAAGGGACGGCGGCGGCTTCACGCCGTCGGGCACGGAGAAGCAAAGCCCGTGCGCCTGACCCTCGCCGTGGTAGGGGTCCTGCCCCAGTATGACCACGTTCGTGTCATTGTACGCGGTGAGCTTAAGCGCGTTGAATATATCGCCCATGGGCGGGAAGACGGTCTGCGTTCTGTACTCCTGCGCAAGAGCCGCGCGAAGCTTTGTATAATAGCCCTTGTCGAACTCGCCCGCGAGCACTTCGTCCCAGTCGTTGCCTATGTGTACCATATCATTTCACCTGTCGTCAGTTTAAAAGCGGGGATGCATCCACTCCGGGGTATTTCTTTAAAAACTCCGCGACGCGATGGGCAATCTCCCGAACGCCGCCCTCGTTGTCCGTCTCTATATTGAGGGGGAGAAGCGGGTCGTGGAGCGACATGCGTATAAGCATCCAGCCCTGCGCCGCTATGTCGGAAAACGACACTCTGACGCCCTCATATGAGTTTTCGGCCACATCGAAGCCCGAATCGCGGGCGAACTGCTCGAAATCGGCAAGCACGCGGCTTCCGTATTCCCTGAAGTCGGCGTCGTTTATCTTTAAGCGGAATTCCTTCGCTTCCTTCGCTTCCTTTAAATCCGATATGAGCGAATCTATAGTTCTGCCCCGCTTCATAAGGCGGGACGCTTCTATTATTATCTTCACGGTAAGGTATGCGCCGTCGTCGAGGAAGTAATTTTCCCCAAGCGCGCAGTGACCCGACGTCTCTATCGCAAGCTCGCACTTAAGCCCCGCCCTGTTTAAGCGGATGGCCTCGTTTATCACGTTCTTGTAGCCGCGCTTGAAGCGCCTGTGGGTCATTTTAAGGTCGCCCTCGATGAACTCCGTCAGCTTGTCCGACGTTACCGAGTCGGTAACAACGATGCTGCCGGGGCAGTAGCCCGAAACGATGGCCGCGGACAGCGCAACTATGGCGTTGCGGTTTATGGGGCGTCCGCTCTTGTCAACGGCGGCGGCGCGGTCAACGTCCGTGTCGAATATAAGCCCCAGGTCGGCGCCGCTTTTTACGACGGCGTCGCATAAGGCGTTCATGGCGTCCTTGTTCTCCGGGTTCGGCTCATGGTTCGGGAACATGCCGTCCGGCTCAAGATAAAGGCTGCCGGACGTGTCGGCTCCCAGCGGGTCGAGCACCTTCTTTACGAAGAAGCCGCCCGCGCCGTTGCCCGCGTCCACGATGATTTTAAGACCCTTTAAGGGGTGCTCGTAGTCCTGCGCGCCCACGCCCTCCTTTATCTTGTCCCGAAGGAAGCGGCAGTAGCGGTCCATAAGGGGCATGAAGGTGGGAAGAAGCTTTTCGTCTGCCGAATATTCGGCGCCGTCCGCCTCGGCGGCGGCGATGAGCTCCTTTATGTCGCCCTTTTCAAGACCGCCGCGGCAGTCGAAGAATTTCATGCCGTTTCTGTTGTAGGGCAGGTGGCTTGCCGTTATCATTACGGCGCCGTCGGAGCGAAACTCCTCGAACACCGTGGACATGAACATGGAGGGGGTTGACGAAAGGCCCGTATAGAAGCCCTGCGCCCCTGTGCTCCTTATGCCCGAAAGGACGGCCTTCGACAGGGGAGCGGCCGTTATCCTTGAATCGTGTCCCACGTATACGGAGATCTTTGAGAGCTCCTTCCCCGTGCGCTTTGACAGAAGCAGGGCGAAGGCTCTTGCGAGGCGGTACGCCGCCTCCTCGGTGAAGTTGGCGCGGCCGTTTTCATCGGTCACGCTTACGCCGCGTATGTCGCTGCCGTTTTGTAATTCGCTGTAGCTTGCCATAATGTAAAAGTCTCCTTGTAACGAAAAAGAGGATGTCTGCTTACTTTATGCGGCGGCATTCAAGATAATACCGCTTGTCCCA
>JAFOLN010000157.1 GCA_017419325.1 Clostridia bacterium | reverse complement strand
TGCTCGCGCCCCTTTCCGCGAGGCGTTACTTAATGCGAAGTTTCAGCGCGCCATTTATAGTCGGAATGAGGCAGGTTCTTCAGGTCTTCGAAGCTTTTCGCTATGAGGCATCATTCAAGACTGTTTTGCCACCAATTGGCGCTGTCGCGCCCGTGACTTCGGTTCCCGCTTGGGGTTATGCGGGATTAAATAAGAAGGTTTTCAAAAAAACACAAAACGCGGCGAAACGGGTTCGTCGCGTTTGTCATGTGCGCGGCCTTGCGGCAGCAATTATCATTACTTTATCGCTTTGGGGATTGAGCGGCTCTTCCTCGGGCTGCACGCCCATCCCTTCCAGGCGCTCTTTGAATACTTCATAATCGGCGGCGCTCATTTCATATACGCCTGCCTCCCTTACGGTGCATACGATGCTGTCCAGCGCTTCGATGAGCTGCATCTCGCTGATGTTCACCGTGGCTATAAGGGCGTAATCGTCGTTCTCCGTGATGTCATAGTCCTGCACGGACTGCGTGGAGCCGGTAAGCGGCACCTCGGCTTCCTCTATGACGGTGAGGTCGGCGGAGCCGGTGTATCCCACGGCAGGTTCGCCTTCCTCGGGAAGCGCGTCGTTCATCGCGGATTCGGCCGCTGCCTCAGCCGGGGCGGATTCATCCGAGCCCTCTGTCGCCGTCTGCGGGGGCGCGGCCGGGGCGGCCTCATTTGCCGCGGCTTCGGGAGCCGCGGTGACGCCTGCGGACGTTCTTTCGCCCGTCTGCGGTCTTGTGGAGGTTTGAGAGGACGGCCTTGAAGAGCCCGCGTTCGGCTTTGCGGGGCCGTCGTTTCGCTGCGGCTGCACGGCCGCGGGCGACTTTATATCCTCGGGGCTTTCGCCGGGCATAGCGGGGTTTTCAATGGTCTGGGGCGCACTGTCCTCTGAGGCGTCTTCTTCCATGACGCTATCGGCGCTGTAAAAAGCTTCTTCGGATTTGTTTTGTATGCTTTCCTGCCCGGAGACGCTCTCCGTCCGGGGGCGGGTGTCAATGAGAGAATCGCTTTTATAGAGAGTGCCGTCCATCACATTGTAGAACAGCACTACAACGAGTACAACGCACGCCGCCGCAACGGAAAAATACGGACGGAACCTGTGCGTTTTGGCCACGGGCTTCTGCGCCTTAATGCGTTCGGTGACTGTGGCTGCAAAGCCCTCGGGCACATCCTCTTCGGGAAGGGAGGAAAGAGTATCTTCAAGAGAGAGGAGCTCTTCATATTCCTCGCGGCACTCGGGGCACTCGCTCATGTGTGCCGAAAGCAAGGCGTCCTCTTCGGGCGTAATCTCGCCGTCGATCTTCTTAAAGATAAGATCTATGAAATTTTCGCAAGCCAAATAAAGTCACCTCCCCCATTGATTTTTAGCGTTTGTCATTTATGACGATAAAGCGTTCACGTTTGTTCCGCTTTCTTTTAATTGTTCTTTAATTTTTAATCTTGCGCGGTTGAGGCGCGATTTTACGGTGCCCTCCGCTAGTTCAAGAACGTCCGCTATCTGCGAATAGCTCAGATCCTTTATGTATCTTAGAATCACAACGTCGCGCTGCTCGGAGGGCAGCGTGTCGATTATCTTCATAACGGTGACGAGCGTTTCGCGTCCCTCGTAGTCCTCCTCGATGGAGGCCCTGCGGTCGCGGGTCTCGAAGAAGTTCTCGTCGTCGGTGGACATTACCACATTGCGCCGCAGCTTCTGCGTCTTTCTTAACATATCGACGCATTTGTTGTAGGTCACCCTGTATATCCAGGTGGAGAACTGGGAATCGCCGCGGAACTGCGCGAGATTGTTGTATACCTGAATGAATACCTCCTGCGAAAGGTCAAGCGCGTCGTCCCGGTTCTTAAGGTATCTCAGTGCGAGGTTGTACACTTTTTTCTCATACTTTTTGACGATATGTTCAAAAGCGTCCGCGTCGCCGCCAAGCACCTGTTTTATGATGCTTATTTCATCGGCCTCGGGATTCAATATTCTGTTTTCGCCCGTGTTCAAGTCCCCGCACCTCCTTTACTAAAGCGTAGTCGGGTCTTTCTGCGACGCGGTTATATCCGCTGCGAGCGCCAAAAGCCCGTCAAGCGACGAGATGCTGTTCGCGCGGTTTTTATAGAGGGTCGCATTCCTCATTCCTTTGATGTACCAGTTTATATGCTTGCGGAACTCGCGCATGGCGCCGCGCTCCTCCTTGTAGGAGCACATAAGGCGCGCGTGCTTTATCATTGTTTCCATGCGCTCGCCCGCGTCGGGGCGCGCGGGCGCAATGCCCGTGTCAAGATAAGCGAGTATGTCGCGGAATATCCACGGATTGCCCTGTGCGCCGCGGGCCGCCATAACGGCGTCGCAGCCTGTATACGAAAGCATATGCGCCGCGTCCGGGGCGGTGAATATGTCGCCGCTGCCCGCAACGGGTATCGACAGCGCCGCTTTTACCTCCTTTAAAAGGTCAAGGTCGGCGCGAAGCGCGTAGAACTGGTCGCGTGTACGCGCGTGAAGCGTTATGAACGACGCGCCCGCGTCCTCCATGCGAAGGGCAAAGTCAACGGCGTTTATGTGAGACTTGTCCCAGCCGCTTCTGTGCTTTACGCTTACGGGCAGGTCGGTCGCAGAAACGGCGGCGCGCACGATTTTTTCGGCAAGCCCGGGGTCGCGCATAAGGGCGCTTCCCTCGCCGTTCGACACGATCTTCGGAGCGGGACAACCCATGTTTATATCGAAGCCGTCGGGACGGATGCCCATCTTCGTTTCGATAATGTCTATCGCCCGGGCTATTGTCTCGGGTTCGCTTCCGAAAAGCTGGATTATAAAGGGACGCTCCTTCTCTCCGAAGGAGAGGAGCCCCGCCGTCTTTTTGTCATTATAGCATATGGCCTTGGCGCTTACCATCTCGGAAACACAGAGTCCCGCGCCCATTTCCATGCATATCTCACGGAACGCTCTGTCGCATACTCCCGCCATGGGGGCCAGAAAGATATTGTTTTTTACCTCGATGCCCGCAAAGTCCATAACTGCGCCCGCCTTCGTATGATAAATAAGTATACAACATATATTTGCAATATGCAACTGTGCCATGTTAAATAATACAGTAAGCCGCGAATAAAAAAACAATTATTTTAACGAAACCTATTGAGTAAAATATAATTGTGTGCTAAAATATTTTTGTCAGCAAAAACATAAGGGAGAAAGGAAGTCTGAATATGATAATCAAAGCAGTAAAACTTTACGAAAACGGATATATGCGCAAGCCTCTGCCCTTCGGCGGCGAGGAAGGCCCCGACAAGTTCGACCCCGCGGTAAAATACCGCTCGTCTTTGCAGAATTTTGTCATTGATACGGGCAGCGAGGTAATCCTCGTGGACACGGGCATGCCGAAGGAGACGCCCGACATGGTGCCCGACGATAAGTCCATAATCTATATGGGCGAGCGCGTAAAAGACTACGTTTCCGCGCTTGCGGACGCGGGCTATAAGCCGGAGCAGGTGTCGAAAATTCTTGTAACGCATAAGCACGACGACCATACGGGCGAGCTTCGCGCGTTCCCCAATGCAAAAATATACATCGGCCCCGACGACGCGGACGCGCTGGGCTTAAGCGGCGACAACATCGTGCGCGCGCAGTATAAGGACGGCCCCTACTACAATTTCCCCGAGTGCGACAAGATTGCCGAGGGAATATACTTCATAAAGGCGAAGGGACACACCAACGGCAACAGCATAATAATCGGGAGGACGGCGGCCTCTTCTATATGCTCCACGGCGACGTGACCTATACCGACGAGGCGCTCTATGAAAACAAGCTCTCCATCGTGTATGAGGACGTGAAGGCGGCCCGCGAGACGCTTGACCGCGTGCGCGAGTTCATCCGCAATCATCCCACCGTATACGTTTCCACCCATACGCCCCTGGGATATGAGAACCTTGAGGCGAAAAAGGTGGTTGACCTTGACAATCCGCCCGAGATAATCCCGCCCGGAGAGGTGAAGGCGAAGGAGGCCACGGGCAAGTACGTCTGCAGCATATGCGGCTACGTTTACGACCCCGAGAAGGGCGACCCGGAGCACGGCATTCCGGCAGGCACGAAGTTCGAGGATCTTCCCGACGACTGGAAGTGCCCCAGATGCAGGCAGGGCAAGGATAAGTTCGCAAAGGCATAAGGCTTTATGCGTAAGAAAACCGGCTTTTAATATAAAACGGGATGAAGCGGTCATGCTTCATCCCGTTTTCAGTTTTCGTCATCGGCCTCTTTTTTATAGTCTTCCACCTTTTTGTTCATGCGTATGAAACGCAGTACGCCCACGATAAGTATGACCGGCGCGGCGGCTATGAGCGTGACGCCGATATATTTCGCGTCGGGGTATTCGAGAAGTTTTAAGAGCGCAATGCCTGCGCCGCACGAGCCGATGGCCGTGCGTATGTAGGCAAGAAGCGTCCGTTCGTTGGCAAGTTTCGTGCGGTTGAACGCAAGCCTGTCGCTGAGCTTATGCTTTATGTTTTTTTGTCTTCGGGACGTTCTTTTTCTGGGATCGGGTGATCTTTGTTTTCTTCGCCCGGCATATGATACACCTGCCTTTGTCTATATAAATGTGAAGGAGCGCGCTGCGGCAGAACGGTTTTCGTAAAGCTGCGCTTTACGTCCGTTCAATGGTGCCGCTTTGATTATTCCTTAAGGAAATCCTTTAAAATATGCACCTCGCCGGAGTTGAGCGTCTGCTCGGAGCCGTCGGGGAAGCGCACCACAAGATTGCCGCTTTCGTTTATGTCGGCCGCCAGCGCCGTATATGTAATGCCGCCCCGCTCGAAGGATATCTTTTTTCCTATAATCATGGAATGACGGCGGTATTCGTCTATAAGCTCGCGGCGGGGCGTGCTCTGAAGCTTCAGAAATTCGCTTATCACGGCGGCGGCAAGCTGTGCGCGGGACGCGCCGTGAAGCTCCACCGAGCCCGCCACATCGCGCATCTCCTCGGGGAACTGCGACTCCTTCGTGGTGCAGTTTATGCCGATGCCCGTCACAAGGTAATCGACGCCGCCGCTCTCGAAGTCCATTGCCGCCTCCGTGAGGATGCCGCAGACCTTCTTCTTTTTATAATATACGTCGTTGACCCACTTTATTTCGCTTTCAACGCCCGCCGCCGTAAAGAGCGCCCGCCTTACGGCAACGGCGGCGCGAATCGTTGCAAGCTGCGCCTCGGACACGTCGCCCTCGGGACGTAAAAGTATGCTCATATAAAGCCCCGTGTGGGGCGGCGAGTAGAAGCTTCGCCCCTGTCTGCCGCGCCCGGCGGTCTGGGTCAGGGCTATAAGCACGCTTTCGGAGGGCGCGCCCCCGGCGGCCGCCGCCTTAAGGCGCGTGTTCGTGGAGTCCACGCTTTTTTTCACCTCAAGGTTTATCTCCCTGTACTTTTCGGGAAGACAGCGCCTTACCTCGGAGACGGACAGATCGTCCGCGCCGCCCCGAAGGACATACCCGCGCTTTGTCGCGGCCTCTATTTCAAAGCCCTCGTCCCTGAGAGCCGTCACCGCCTTCCATACGGCGGCGCGGGACACGCCCAGCGCGTCGGCTATCTGCTGACCCGACATCTCGCGGTCGCTGTTTTTCTTCAGTATATCGAGCACATCGTCTTTGGTTGACATAATTAACCTCCCGAAAGCCGTTTTTGTTTATCTTAATTGCCCCACTCGGCGGTCATTACAGTGTCCCACGCGCCCGCGGCGTTTCTTGAGAGCACGAAGGTAGAGCCCCACTCCCATTCATGGGAGGATGCGGCTATCTCGAAGCTGCCGTCGCCGTCAAGGTCGAATATGCCCTCGGGGAATATGCGGAAGTGGGACGTTATGTCCGTAAGGGGCTCGCCCGTGCGGATATAGACGGTCTCGTATTCGTCGTTGTCGTCGCAGTAAAGGATGAGCCCGAAGGGAACCTCGCTTCTGTCCGCGTCCAGCATAAGAAAGCCCTCCGCGTCCGCCGCGGTGCCCGCGAATATGACGCTCTCCGTCCTGCCGTCGGAGTCGAAGTCGCCGCTTGCGGTGAGTATGTCGGTCTCGCCGTAGACGACGCCCGCCGTCTCAAGGGCGCGGGCTATGGCCGCCTCGTCGCGCTCGGAGTATCCGTTGTCCCAGGAAAGCCCGTCGGGAAGGCACGCGCCCCTGTGGTTCGTCGCAAGCGCGGGATATTCGGAGAGGTCGCGCACCTCGTCTGATATGTTTACATAAAATCCGTACTCCGGCGCGTATATGCCGGCGAAATCCTCGGGAAGCTCACAGGGAAGTGGAAGCACCGCAAAGCAGTCCTGCTCCATGCGGGAGGCGTAGGGCGCGAATGTGTCCGTTTTTTCCTCCGAAAAGCCGCCGGGGCCCTCGCCCGTGTATATGGCCGCCTCGTGCGCCGCGCCGAGCGCGCTGTCGCGCTCAAAGCAGACGTATTCGTGAGAGAAAAGCTCCCTGAAGCTGTATCGGTGGTATCTTCGGTCGTCGTCCCAGGGGAGGCTTTCGTCCACGGCGCTGACAAAAACGCCGTTTTCAAGGCTTCCCACAAGGCTGCCGTTTATGAAATAATATGCCTTGCCGTCCGCGTCCGTATATTCGGCGCGGCTGCCGCCGCCTGGGGCGGTTTGTCCCGCGTCCGGCTTTTTTTCATCCTTCGCGGCGCACCCGAAGAGCGCGCACGCCATAACGGCCGCAAGCGCGGCGGCCAGTATTCTTTTGAACGTCATAATATTCTCCTTTTTTTTAAAACACGCGCCCTCGGCGCTATGGTTTATTTTACATCATATGCGGGGACAAATCAAACGCGCTTTTTATAAAAGCGCGTTTTTCGGGAAAATCTTTTTTCGGCAAAGCTCTTTTCATCATAAAGAAGTTTCTTGCTAAATCCAGCATAACGTCCAGCGGGAACCGAAGTCACGGGCGCGGCAGATGAGGTGTAACGCCCGCGAGCCGCGCTTGGCCGCGCACACAACGCGGGAAGTCCCCATTTGTGTCATTCTGAGGCGCGTATGCGCCGAAGAATCTCTTTTTTAATGCCTCCTTTGTGTAAAGGGAGGTGGCTGCCGAAGGCAGACGGAGGGATTGTAGAATTACTTTTTGCATATCTGCAAAGCCTTATTTTCTGCTCTAACAACTTTTCTTTTTTAGAACCATGGTTCTAAGACTCCATTTCGCCTGCTGGCGTGCCACCTCCCGCCCGGGGCCCCTGGAAAAAAGCTCTGCGGATTTTTTGGGGTGGTTCAGCAAGGGAGGCT
>JAFOLN010000156.1 GCA_017419325.1 Clostridia bacterium | reverse complement strand
TTATAGACGCAGACAAATGCATAGGCTGCGGCGCGTGCGCGAAGGCGTGTCCCGCGGGAGCCATCACCATGGTGCCGCTTGTATACCCGCCGCAGCAGAAGAAGGACAAGAGCGTCACGGCGGAGTTGAGACGCCTTGCTTCCGACAAAACGGCAATAGAGCAGACGGCGGCGGGTCTTTCCGGCGCGCTTGCGGCGGCGATTGAGCGCTCGAACCGCGTAATGGCGGAGGATCTTATGCGCGAGTCGGGATATATGCTCCCCCAAAGCGCGAATACGGCGAGATTCTTAAAAGATATCCTCTCCGCGTACGGGGACGAGGTGGATTTCCCCGCGGACGCGGTTAAGACGCTTCTTTCAAGCCTCGACTTTAACGAGCCCATAGAGGAGGGCAAGACGTCTCCCTATGCGGGCACGAAGACGGAGGCGAATTTGAAGGCCGCCTTCGCGGGCGAGTCACAGGCCCGGAACAAGTATACGTATTTTGCTTCCGTTGCGAAGAAAGAGGGGCTTGAGCAGATCGCCGCGCTGTTTTTAAAGACGGCTGACAATGAAAAGGAGCACGCGAAGCTGTGGCTTGGGGAGCTTTCCGGCATAGGCGATACGCCCGCAAACCTTAAGGACGCGGCCGACGGCGAGAATTACGAATGGACGGATATGTACGAGGGGTTTGCCGAAACGGCCGAAAAAGAGGGCTTCCCGGTGCTTGCGGCAAAGTTCAGAATGGTTGCGTCGATAGAGAAGCACCACGAGGAGCGGTACCGCGCCCTTCTTAAAAACGTGGAGACAAAGCGCGTTTTTGAAAAGAGCGAAGTCAAGGTATGGGAGTGCCGAAACTGCGGCCATATAGTGACGGGCATGAAGGCGCCCGAAATCTGTCCCGCCTGCGCCCACCCGCAGAGCTTCTTTGAGATAAACGCCGAGAATTATTGAATATAAGCATGGCACGGGGCCTTTGCGTTTTGCAAAGGCCCCGTTTCTTTCTTCGGGGGAAATGATAAAACACCCGTTGAAAGAAAAGGAATTTATTTGATATAATAAAAGAAAACATTTATTTCGGGAGAAGCATTATGAAGAACATGACGCAGGACGAGAGGCTTCTTTATCTTATCGAATCGCTTCGGGCTGAGTCGGAGCAGTACGGCGGCATAAGCATACCGGACGGCACGGAGGAGAGACGCCGCCTCCTTCGCGCGCTTATGAACGTGCGCCCGCCTATGCCTGTGGATGAGCGCACGCTTAAAATACAGGATGAATACTTAAGGGAACGCGCCCGCGAGAAGGGCATAGTCGGACTCAGCGGCATACCCACGGTGCGCGAGGCCTTGCAGAGCGCGCACCCTCACGGCGGCGCCATATCCATATGGCAGGGCGACATCACGCGGCTTGCCTGTGACGCCATAGTAAACGCGGCCAATTCGCATATGCTTGGCTGCTTTGCCCCGCTTCACGCCTGCATAGACAATGCAATCCATACATATGCAGGTGTAGAGCTTCGCGCGGAGTGCCACAGGCAGATGGAGATGCTTAGAAAAAAGCACGGCGCGGACTATGAGCAGCCCACGGCTGAGCCGATGCTCACGGACGCGTACAATCTGCCCTCG
>JAFOLN010000155.1 GCA_017419325.1 Clostridia bacterium | reverse complement strand
TCGCCGTTCGCGGCTATGCGGTCGGCGCCCGTTATCACCTTCTGAATTTTCCCCTGACTCATGACCGTGGCCGCCATATTGTCGCAGATTAAAGTCACGTCAAGGCCCGCCTCTTTAAGCTCAAAGGCCGTCATGCGCGCGCCCTGAAGGAGCGGCCTCGTTTCGTCGGCGTATATTTTAAGCTTCATGCCCCGCTCATGGGCAAGGTACATGGGCGCGGTGGCCGTGCCGTATTTCGAGGTGGCAAGGACGCCCGCGTTGCAGTGGGTGAGCACCCCGTCGCCGTCCGAGAGGAGCGTAAGGCCGTATTCGCCTATTTTCCGGCACATCTCAACGTCCTCGCGCTGTATCTTTACGGCCTCCGCCTCCACCGCGGCTTTAAGCGCCGCCACATCGCCCCCGCAGGCAAACGCCGCGTTCGTCACCCTGTCGATGGCCCAGAAGAGGTTCACCGCCGTGGGGCGCGAGGTTTTAAGATAGTCTCCTGCGCTCTTTATTTCCTTTAAATATTCATCCGCCGTCCGTGCCTTCGAGGCGTTCGACACAAGGGCGAGGCTGTACGCCGCCGCAACGCCTATGGCGGGCGCGCCGCGGACCTTCAAAGTCTTTATCGCGTCGAAGCACTCGGAGAGGGTCTTAAGCTCCGTTATGACAAGCTCCGTGGGCAGCTTTGTGCAGTCGATTATATGAAGCCTTCCGTTTTCGTATGATATGGTATTTAACTCCGCCATGTGATTTTTGCTCCTTAAAGTGTAATGGTCTCTCCCGCGTCTATGATGAGCTTCCCTTCGCACGAAAGTCTGTCCGCCGCTTCGCGGGAGAAGGTTATGCCCTTCGAGTCGGGGCCGCGGGGCACAACGTGTATCGGCACGGTGTGCTTTGCCTTGATTATCGCGGCGCACTCGGACGCCTCGGGCGCGCCCATGTTGTAGTAGCCGTCCATGGGAAGAAGCGCGTAGTCGAGGCCGCGGGACGAAAGCGCCTCCATCTCCGGGATCTTCGAGGTGTCGCCCGCGTGGTACACGCTTACGCCGTCCAGAGTCACGATAAAACCGACGCACTCCTCTTTCTTATGGTTCTTGTTGTACGCGGGCACCGCTTCTATGGCAATGTCGCCCACCGTATATTTTTCGTAGCCGCCGCCCGCGTGAGCCTCCTTAAAGGTGATTATGCGGCAGTCCGGCTTCTTCGCCGCCAGCGCCGTCTGATTGTGGTCGAAGTGGTCGTGGGTCACAAGGATGATGTCGGCCGCCTCCGAATAGTCCCCCGGCGCGAACGGGTCAATGTATATGACCGTTCCCCCGTTCGATTTAAGCTTTAAAGATGCGTGGTCGAAATAAGTCATCGTAGCCATTTTTATGCCTCCTTAAATATATATAATGTTTATTTATTCCCGTATCGGCGGCTCTCGTGCCCCTTCGGGCAGACGCGCATGCATATGCCGCAGACCGCGCCGCGCCCTATGTGCTGATACGCCTTTTTCATGTGCTCGCTGCAGGCGCGGTAGTCCATCAGGGGCGCGTCCGGATTCCCGGGGTCAAAGTCCGCGCCGTAGAGCGCCTGCGCGGGGCACGCGCTTACGCACCGGCCGCAGGAGGCGCAGATATAGTCCGTGTCCGTCGTCTCCCGCTTCACCCCCGCCGAAAAATCTGTCAGCACCGTGCCCAGCCTTACGCGGGGGCCGTACTTTTCATGGAGAAAGAGGCAGTTTCGCCCCAGATGGCCCATGCCGGAGAGCACCGCCCCCATCTTATGGGAGAACCTGCCCCGGTATTTCCCAAGGTTCGGCATGCTCTGGGAGGCGGCGACGGTTATGTATCTGTACCCGTTCGCCGACAAAAGAAGCCCCACGCGGAGAAGTATGTGGTCTATCAGGGCGTTCACGCTCCTGTAATGGTTGAAATAAGTAAGCGTGGGCTCGCCGTCAATCTCGTCAATGATGGCGTCGGACAGTCTTACGGCGACCGTTATGCCGTGGCCGAGCTCCAGCGGCGTGTCGAAAAAGCCCACGTCGCAGGCTCCGAGGCTCCTGCAGAGCGCCGTTATTTCTTCGCTCAGGGCTGTCATAAATGCTCCTTTCATGGTACAATCGAATAAAAAAAGCGGAGGGCGCGTTTTGTCTTATATAATATTATCTCATAAAACATATGCTCCGGTAAAGGATTATCTTAAAAAAAGAGGCCATGACGTAATCGAATTTCACGGCGCGCCGTCGGTGAGCGAGCCTGTGCGGGCCCACGCCGATATGTTCGTCTGCCGTGCGGGCGGGCGCGTGTTCTGCGCGCCGGAAATATCGCCGCTTCTTTCGGCGGCGGGCATAGAGCATACGGCGGGCATAAGCCCCGCCCGGGAGTACCCGCTCGACGTGCCCTACAACGCCTTCACGGCGGACAGGTATTTTGTCCACAGCTTAAAATATACGGAAAAGTCTCTCCTTTCTTATGTAAAGGAGCATGGGTACGAGCTCATAAACGTCCGGCAGGGCTATTCGAAATGCTCCGCCGCCGTAACGCCCGGCGGCGTCATAACGGCGGACGAAGGGATATTTCGCGCCCTGTCGGGCAAGGTCGACGTCCTTAAAATCCGCGAGGGTCACGTTTCGCTTCCGGGATTCCCATACGGCTTTTTCGGCGGCTGCACCGGGTACGCGGGCGGCGAGCTTATAATAAACGGAGACCTTTTTTCACACCCCGACGGGGAGCGCATAGCAAGGTTCTTTCGCGAACGAGAAGTCCCGTTCGCCTCCTTCGCGGGATACCCGCTTTCAGACGTCGGCTCAATAATAGAGCTGTGACGCTCTGCGCCTCACACTCCAAAAACCACCCCCTCAAAAAAGCCTTCCCCTTTAGAACCACCCCAAAAAATCCGCTGCGCGTATTTTCCGGGGGCCCCGTAAAAAGCCTTCCCCCCCGGGGAAAGGTGTCTGCGAAGCAGACGGATGAGGTGTCACGCCCGCCTCTGCAAGCTGTGCCGACTTTGCCCAAGGCGGGAAGCCGCCCCATTATGTCATTCTGAGCGAAGCGAAGAATCTCACACACCCCGCCACCGGCAAGAGCGAAGCTTCCAAAAAAAAGCCTCCCTTGTGTAAAGGGAGGTGGCACGCCGTAAGGC
>JAFOLN010000154.1 GCA_017419325.1 Clostridia bacterium | reverse complement strand
GATACGCACGTTATGTCATACGGCGTGCCGCCTATGATGACGTGGCGGCCTATGACGCTTTCGCCGTCCAGCAGCACGGGTATCTTTTCGGGCGAAAGCTCGGCGCGTCCCATGTCAACTACGGCCTTCATTACGCGGTCGTTCTGCGTTATGACTTTTATCTTCTTAATGCCCGCAAGCGTCTCAATGGTCATTTCGCCCTTGTATACGCGCTTCGTGTCATAGAGGTACTTCGCAACGCAGCGTATTGCGTTGCCGCACATCTCGCCCTCGCTGCCGTCAAGGTTGAACATGCGCATGCGCGCGTCGGCCACATCGGAGGGGCATATGAGCACGATGCCGTCGCCGCCTATGCCGAAATGTCTGTCGGACAGAAGCACAGAAAGCGATTCGGGCGACTCTATCGTTCTTTCAAAGCAGTCGATATAAATATAGTCGTTCCCCGCGCCGTGCATTTTTATGAAATCAAGTCTCATCTTCTCGCTCCTCATATTGTTTATGTCTATAAGCTCGGTATTTATCTCGCTGTAACGGCTCATAAGGCTTTCGGCAACGGCGTTGGCCGTGTCTATGGACGTAAGGCACGGTATGCGAAGCTGGCTTGCCCGCCGCCTTATCTTCACGCTGTCAAGCTGGGGATTTCGTCCCTTCGCCGAGGTGGAGATTATGTAGTTTATCTTCCCGCTCTCAATAAGCGTCATGGTGTTCTCGTCGCGCCGCTCATGTATCTTCTGAACGGCGGTGACGGAAAATCCCGCGCGGGAGAGCACCTTCGCCGTGCCCTCGGTGGCGTAAAGCTCAAAGCCCATGTCTGCGAATTTCTCCGCAACGTCCACTATCTCAAGCTTGTCGGAGGTGCGCACCGTTATGAATACGCCTCCCGACTTCTTCATGGGATAGCCCGCCGCAACGAGTCCCTTGTAGAGCGCTTCCTTTAAGTTCTTGCCTATGCCCAATACCTCGCCCGTCGATTTCATCTCCGGGCCCAGCTGGGTGTCAACGTCGGTGAGCTTCTCGAAGGAGAACACCGGCACCTTTACGGCCGTAAACGGCGATATTCTGTATATTCCCGTGCCGTAGCCGAGATCGCGAAGCTTCATGCCGAGCGACGTCTTTACCGCAAGGTCGCACATGGGCACGCCCGTGACCTTGCTTAAGTACGGCACCGTGCGCGAGGCTCTGGGGTTTACCTCGATGACGTATATGTCGTCGGGGGCTACTATGTACTGAATGTTCGCAAGACCCAGCGCGTTTAAGCCGCCGCAGAGGTCGCGGGTGATCTTCAGTATCTTCTGCGCCGTGGCGTCGTCTATGGACGGGGGCGGATATACGGCGATGGAGTCGCCGGAGTGGATGCCCGTGCGCTCAACGTGCTCCATTATGCCGGGGATAAGTATGTCCTCGCCGTCGCATATCGCGTCAACCTCTATCTCGATGCCGCTTAAGTACTTGTCTATGAGCACGGGGTTGTCCTCGTTGTGGCGAAGGATTATCTCCATATACTCCTCTATGTCGCGGTCGCCGAAGGCGATTATCATGTTCTGACCGCCAAGCACATACGACGGGCGCATGAGCACGGGATAGCCGAGATCGGCCGCCGCCCGAAGCGCCTCCCCGGTCGTCATGACCGTGTGTCCGCGGGGACGCTTTATGGAGAGGCGCTCAAGAAGCTCGTCGAAGCGCTCCCTGTCCTCCGCCATGTCTATGGTGTCGGCGGATGAGCCGAGTATGGGCACGTTGTTTTCTTTAAGCGTCTTTGTAAGCTTTATGGCCGTACCGCCGCCGAAGGCGACGATTACGCCCACCGGCTTTACCATGTCTATTATGTGCATAACGTCCTCGGGGCAGAGCGGCTCGAAAAAGAGCTTGTCGGCCGTGTCGAAGTCCGTCGATACCGTCTCGGGGTTGTTGTTTATGATGATTACCTCATAGCCGAGGGATTTGAGCGTATGGACGCAGTGGACGGAGGCGTAGTCGAACTCTATGCCCTGCCCTATCCTTATGGGGCCCGAGCCGAGAACGAGCACCTTCTTCTTTTCATCGCTCTTTAAGAACTCCCACGCCTCGTTCTTTCCTCCCGATGCGGGAGTGTCGAAGGTCTGATAGAAATACGGCGTTTCGGCCTTGAACTCGCCCGCGCAGGTGTCGACCATGCGGTATGTGGGCGAAAGCTTATATGAAAAGTCCGCGCCGCTTATGCGCTTCATGGCCGCGTCTGTGTAGCCAAGTCTCTTTCCGCGGATATACTGCTCCTCGCTTACGCCGCCCTTTATTTCTTTTTCAAATTCGCATAAGTTCACGAGCTTATATAAGAACCAGTTGTCTATCATCGTTATGCGGTGTATCTCCTCGGGGGAATACCCGCGTTTAAGCGCCTCAAATACGGCGAAAAGGCGTTCGTCCGTCGCGTCGTGCATAAGGTGAACAAGCTCCTCGTCGGAAAGCTTCGTCATCGTGTCGAGGTTCAATGTGTCAAGCGATATTTCCGCGCCGCGCACGGCCTTCATGATGGCCGCTTCAAAGTTGTCGGCTATGGACATGACCTCGCCCGTGGCCTTCATCTGAGTGCCGAGCTCACGCTTAGCGTAGACGAATTTGTCGAACGGCCACTTGGGGAATTTAACGGCCACATAGTCGAGCGCGGGCTCGAATGCCGCGTATGTCTTGCCCGTTACGGCGTTCTTTATCTCGTCGAGCGTGTAGCCTATGGCTATCTTCGTCGCGACCTTCGCAATCGGATAGCCCGTCGCCTTCGACGCAAGCGCCGACGAGCGCGACACTCTCGGGTTTACCTCGATGACCGCATATTCAAAGCTGGTGGGATGGAGCGCGAACTGGCAGTTGCAGCCGCCCTCAACGCCCAGCGCGTCGATTATTTTAAGCGCCGCGCTTCTTAGCATCTGATATTCCTTGTCGGACAGCGTGACTGCCGGGGCTATGACTATGGAGTCGCCCGTATGTATGCCCACGGGGTCGAAGTTCTCCATGGAGCAGACGGTTATAACGTTGCCCTTTGAGTCGCGCATTACCTCGAACTCTATCTCCTTCCAGCCGGAGATGCACTTTTCCACAAGTATCTGATGTATGGGCGATACCTCAAGTCCCGTTGAGGCTATCTCGAAAAGCTGTGTCTCGTCGTGGGCGATGCCGCCGCCGCTGCCGCCAAGCGTGAACGCGGGGCGCACTATTACGGGGTAGCCGATGGTCTGCGCGAACTTAAGCGCCGCCGACGCGGAGGATACGACCTCCGACGGGATGAGCGGCTGACCGATGGCCTCCATCGTGTCCTTGAAAAGCTGCCTGTCCTCGGCGCGGTCTATCGTTTCGGGAGACGCGCCCAAAAGCTTTACGCCGTGGGCGTCAAGAAAGCCCTCCTTCGCAAGCTGCATGCAGAGCGTAAGTCCCGTCTGGCCGCCGAGACCCGAAAGTATGGAGTCGGGCTTCTCCTTCATGATTATGCGCTTTACGGTTGTTAATGTAAGCGGCTCTATGTATACCCTGTCGGCCATGGCCTTGTCGGTCATTATCGTTGCGGGGTTGGAGTTTACGAGCACTATCTCTATGCCGTCCTCACGGAGCGCACGAAGCGCCTGCGTGCCCGCGTAGTCGAACTCCGCCGCCTGGCCTATGACGATGGGGCCCGAGCCTATCATAAGCACCTTTTTAATAGACTTATCGAGAGGCATTTTTATTCACCTCCATAAGCTTTATGAATCTGTCGAAAAGAAATTCCGTGTCGCGGGGGCCTGCGCAGGCCTCGGGATGGAACTGCACCGCGAATGCGGGAGCGCCCTTGTATTCTATGCCCTCGCAGGTGCCGTCGTGGGCGTTTACGAAAAGCTCCGCCGCAACGGCGGGGTCAATCGACTCCGATACGACGGCGTAGCCGTGGTTC
>JAFOLN010000153.1 GCA_017419325.1 Clostridia bacterium | reverse complement strand
ACGAATATATCTCTGGGGTCTATGCCGTGGGTGCGCGCCCAGTAGCTCTTTATTATCGCGCCCTGCATCTGATGGGGCGACTTGCAGCTCGAGATGTGCGGCAGAAGGTCGCCGTAGTTATACTCAGCGTAGTTTATCCAGCCGGGCGAGCAGGATGTTATCATCGGGAGCACGCCGCCGTTCGTGATGCGGCCGAGAAGCTCCGTGCCCTCCTCCATTATCGTAAGGTCAGCGCCGAAGTTTACGTCATAAACGCGCTCGAAGCCGAGTCTTCTCATAGCGGCAATCATCTTGCCCGTAACGGGAGTGCCTACCGGATAGTCAAATTCCTCGCCTATTGCGGCACGAACTGCGGGAGCGGCCTGGATTATAACGTGCTTGCCTGCCGCGAGAGCCGCGTCAACCTTTGCTATCTCGGAGTGCTCCATAAGAGCGCCGGTGGGGCATACGTTTACGCACTGACCGCACTGGATGCAGGGAGAATCCTGAAAGCTTCTGTTCTCCGCGGGAGACACGAAGGTGCGGAAGCCTCTGTTCTCATAGCCCAGGATGCCCAGGCCGTGAGCGTTCTTGCATCTTTCTATGCATCTGCCGCAGAGTATGCACTTAGAGGTGTCTCTTACAAGCGCGGGAGCCAGTCTGTCAACGTGGGTCTCGGAGTGAACGCCCTTGAACGCGCCTTCTCTTGCGCCCGTGAGGGACGCAACGTGAAGAAGCTCGCACTTGCCGTTCTTCTCGCACTGCTGGCAGTTTATATTGTGGTTGGATAAAAGAAGCTCAACGCTTCTTCTTCTTGCTTCAACAGCCTTGGGTGAAGATATGCGTATCTCCATTCCCTCGGAAACGGGATATACGCAGCTTGCAACAAGACCTCTCGCGCCCGTTGCCTCAACGAGACATACGCGGCAGGAGCCTCTGTTGCACTCGCCGTGATTGAAAGCGCAAAGAGAAGGTATCTCATAGCCGCAGGCCTTGGCAGCTTCGAGAATCGTCATGCCGTCTTCAACCTGGTGAGCTACACCTTCGATTTTTATATTGATCTTTGACATGAATTCATCCTCCTATTATTGCTTCGATATAGCTTTAAACTTGCAGGTGGGCATACATGCTCCGCACTTAATGCACTTCGTAGTATCGATCTTGAACGAAGCGAGCTTGTGGCCGGGAGCGATGTAGTCCGTTCTCTGGATGCAGCCCGTGGGGCAGCCCTTTGCACACATACCGCAGCCGATGCACTTGTCGGGGTCGATATTGTATACCATGAGCTTTTTGCACACATGGGCGGGACACTTCTTGTCAACTATATGAGCCAGATACTCATCTCTGAAATGCGCAAGCGTAGAGTTTATGGGGTTTGCCGCGGTCTGTCCGAGCGCGCACAGGGAGTTCGCCTTTACGGTCTGGCTTAACTGCTCCAGCTCGTCCAGGTCGTCCATCGTGCCGTTGCCCTCGGTTATGCGGGTAAGTATCTCAAGCATTCTCTTAGTACCTATGCGGCAGGGAGTACACTTACCGCAGGATTCGTCGCAGATAAATTCCATATAGAACTTTGCAACGTCAACCATGCAGTTATCCTCGTCCATAACTATTGCGCCGCCGGAGCCCATCATGGAGCCCTTCTGTACGAGGTTGTCAAAGTCGATAGGCTCGTCAAGGAAATCGGTGGTAAGGCAGCCGCCGGAGGGACCGCCGGTCTGTATTGCCTTGAACTGCTTGCCGTTCGGTATGCCGCCGCCTATATCGTAAATAAGCTCTCTTAACGTGGTGCCCATGGGTACCTCTACAAGGCCTACGTTGTTTACCTTGCCGCCCAGCGCGAATACCTTCGTGCCCTTGGACTTTTCGGTGCCGACGCTTGCGAAGTTCGCAGCGCCGTTTCTCATGATATAGGGAACGCATGCCAGCGTCTCTACGTTGTTTACGATGGTGGGCTTGCCCCAAAGACCCGATACTGCCGGGAACGGCGGACGGGGTCTGGGCATGCCGCGCTTGCCCTCGATGGAGTTTAAAAGTGCCGTTTCCTCGCCGCATACGAACGCGCCTGCGCCGAGACGGATATGGCAGTCAAAGCTGAAGTCGCTTCCCAGTATGTTCTGACCTAAAAGACCGACCTCTTTCGCCTGCTTTATCGCAAGTCTGAGACGGCGAACGGCTATCGGGTACTCTGCGCGAACGTAGAAGTAGCCGTTCTTTGCGCCGATGGCATAGCCTGCTATTACCATACCCTCGATAACCGCAAGCGGGTTGCCCTCGAGGATACTTCTGTCCATGAATGCGCCGGGGTCGCCCTCGTCGCCGTTGCATACAACGTACTTTTCGTCGTTCTGCTGATTTAACGCGAACTGCCACTTTCTGCCCGACGGGAAGCCGCCGCCGCCGCGTCCGCGAAGGCCCGATGCGAGTATCTCGTCAACGACCTCCTGCTGAGTCATGGTAAGAGCCTTCTTTAAGCCCTGATATGCGCCCATGCCCAGCGCTTCGTTTATGTCCTCGGGGTTTATAACGCCGCAGCCGTAGAGAGCCACGCGGCGCTGCTTCTTATAGAAGGTTATGTCGTCCTGCTTCGATACCTTCTCGCCGGAGGTCGGCTCCACATAAAGGAGACGCTCAACCACGTTGCCGCCGATGATATCGCTTTCAACGATTTCCTCAACGTCGTCGATCTTAACGAGACGGTAAAGCGTATCCTCGGGGTAAATCTTTACGAACGGGCCCTGTGAGCAGAATCCGAAGCAGCCTACCATATTGACGGTGGCCTTGTCGGCAACGCCCTTAGCCTTGAGCACTTCTTCAAACTTCTTCGTTATCTCGTCGGAATGGCTGCTTAAGCATCCCGTACCGCCGCACAGCACTATGTGGCGCTTGCCGTCTGCGCCCGACAGCTTGTCGCCCAGGCTCTTTGTGCAGTTCTGAATGTTTTCGTTTAATTTATCAACGGTGTTTATCATGCGCTAAGGCCCTCCTTTGCCCTGTACTCGGCTACAATGGACGGCACCTTGTCAACCGCTACCTTCGGGTATACGGTGCCGTTAATCGTAACTGCGGGAGCGATGCCGCACGCGCCTATGCAGCGCAGTGCGTCGAGCGTAAACAGACCGTCCTTCGTGGTCTGGCCGGGAGCTATGTCAAGTATCTCCGAGAATTTGTCGATAACCTGCTGAGCGCCCTTTACATAACATGCGGTACCTAAGCAGCATCCGATAACGTATTTACCCTTCGGATTGAGCGAGAAGAAGGAATAAAACGTAACAACGCCGTAAATCTCGGCAACCGAAATGCCCGTCTCCTTCGAGACGATTTCCTGTACCTCCAGCGGAATATAGCCGTATTCGTTCTGGATATCACTCAAAATCATCATGAGCGGAGTTTTTTCGTCCTTATAACGTCCGCAGATCTCGAGGATAGTCTGTACGGCCTTTTCGTTGAGTTTTGCCATGCTATCACCCTTTCTGTGTAATTGCCATTATGAAAATTTAATATTTATATCTCTCGCGCAAACATTTCTGCGTGGTCTTATTCAAAACGAACTGCAAACAACGAGAGAAAAAAGACAAAAATATGCGCCCAAAAAGGCGTGGAGTAAAAATATCCGAAAAACAAGCAAAGACAAAACAAAGCCTCCGCACACTTTTTTGATATTTTTCTCCCTTTTGTATTTCCCTAAAAATACACTCTTCGCCGCGCCCCGAAAATGCCCTTTTCGGACGCTTCAAATGCCCCGGGCTTCGGCGCGGCGCACATCATCCCGCGCTCCTGCCCTATCCCCTTTTTTACGCATCGCTTCGGCTTGAGTATGCATAAGCCCGAACATATCATTTGGTAATATTGCACAAAGGCAAAAGAACAATGCGATGCATCTATAAAGAATATACAATACAGACAGCAGGGATTTTGGCATTATTTTATCAATCGTATAATTATCATACTACATCGTTAATTATTTTTCAATATCTAAAAGATAAAAAAATAACATTATTTAATGTAATTCGAGAAAATTTTTTCACTTTTTTGATATCCGTGATTTTTCACAAAAAAATCGGCAAAGCATGACGCTCTGCCGATCTCAAAAAAGCCTTTATGTTATTTCTTTGCACCCTCGAGTCCCTTATACACAAGTGCAGCAAGAGCCGCGCCGATGAAGGGGCCTACGATGAATACCCAGAGGCACGAAAGCGGAGCGGGGTTGCCGCCGAAAGCCGCTATAAGTGCGGGGCCGATGCTTCTCGCGGGGTTTACGGAGGTACCGGTAAGACCGATGCCTAAAATATGTACGCCCACAAGCGCAAGACCGATAACAAGGCCGCCGAAGGAGCCGTGGCCGGCCTTCGACGAGGTTACGCCGAGTATGCAGATAACGAAGATAAAGGTCAGTATTATCTCAACAATAAGACCTGCTCCCGCGCTGCCGTTTACTCCGGCGAGACCGTTGGTGCCGAGTCCCCCGGTCATGTCCTCAACGCCGCCCATTGCGAATATGCCCGCAAGGATGGCGGAACCGATGATGGCGCCGATTATCTGCGAGATAAGATATCCCACAAAATCCTTTCCGCTCATGCCGCCCTTAATAAGCACGCCCAGCGATACCGCAGGGTTTATATGGCAGCCAGAAATGTTGCCTATGGAGTAAGCCATTGCAACGATGGAAAGACCGAACGCGAGCGCGGTAAGGATATATCCTCCGCCGTTTGCGGAGTCGCATCCTACAAGCATTGCCGTACCGCAGCCCAATATTACCAGCACCATCGTACCGATACATTCGGCAAGATACTTTCTCATTTTACACCCTCCTGTAAGAAAAAATTGATATGCAAGGCAGATTTCTGCCTTGCACAAATTATTATCACGCTTTAAACCGCCTGAGTCAAGCCCTTTTTGTAAGACAAAAGCCGCGAAAATACAGCTTTTCCGCGAGAAATTAAGGGGAATTTTGCGTCGGGGCTTTTCTTTTCTTCGTTTTCCGTGCGCGCTGTTTCGGGGAATTATAAAGGAAAACCCGCCGAAACTTACCGTTTCAGCGGGTCTTTTCATGGTCGAGGTGACAGGATTTGAACCTGCGGCCTCTGCGTCCCGAACGCAGCGCTCTACCAAACTGAGCCACACCTCGATGTGACTTTTATATTATAGCGAAGTCGATATCGTTTGTCAATTATGTTTATTAAAAAATTTCGCTTTTTTT
>JAFOLN010000152.1 GCA_017419325.1 Clostridia bacterium | reverse complement strand
GCTTATAACGTCCTCGAATTTAAGGCTCTCCTGACCTATGCGCTTTTTCGCGTTCTCTATGACGCTCGCGGGCAGTCCAAGCCGCTCGGATATGGCGAACGCGTTGCTTCGTCCCGGCACGCCTATAAGAAGCTTATATGTGGGGCGAAGGGTGCTTACGTCGAACTCGCAGCTTGCGTTCTTTACTCCCTCCACGGACAGCGCGTAAATTTTAAGCTCACTGTAATGAGTCGTCGCGGCAATGTGCGCGCCGAGCCGTCTTGTGCGCTCAAGTATCTCTATTGCAAGCGCCGCGCCCTCCACAGGGTCGGTGCCCGCGCCTATCTCGTCGAACAATACCATCGTCCGCGGAGCGCAGGCGTCAAGTATGCCCACGATGTTCTTCATATGCGCCGAGAATGTGGAAAGCGACTGCTCTATCGACTGCTCGTCGCCGATGTCGGAGAATATATACTCGTATATGCCCACCGTGCTGCCCTCGGCGGCGGGGATTAAAAGCCCCGAAAGCGCCATGGCGCATAAAAGGCCGAGAGTTTTTAAAGCAACCGTCTTGCCGCCGGTGTTCGGGCCGGTGATGACGAGGGTGTCGAAGCTTTCGCCCAGTTCAATGTCGATGGGCACCACCGTCTTCTGGTCTATAAGGGGATGGCGCGCCCGTTTAAGCACAATCTTCGCGTCGTGGGCGATGTCCGGGGTCACGGCGTTCATGTCCAGCGCAAGCTTCGCCTTTGCGAAGATAAAATCGAGGCGCACTATATGATAATAGTTGTTTTCTATCTCATGGCGTCTTTCGGCAACAAGCGCCGAAAGCTCGTAAAGGATGCGCTCTATCTCCTCCTTTTCCTCGGCATAGAGCATCTTTATCCTGTTGTTCGCGTCCACAACGCCCGAGGGCTCCACGAAGAGCGTTGCGCCGGAGGCGGACATATCGTGAACAAGCCCGTGAAGCTCCGCCCTGTACTCCGCCTTTACGGGCACGACGAACCTGTCGTTCCTTACGGTGATAATGGGCTCCTGCAGCACCTTCTGATAGCGCGGCGAGTGGATTATCTCCTGCAGAAGGTCGCGCACCTTCGCGTGAAGGCGCGCCGTCCTGCGGCGTATGTCGTAAAGCGTCGGGCTTGCGGTGTCGGCCATCTCCTCCGGGGATATTACGGCCTCGTTTATGCGCTTCTCAAGCGACGTTATGGGCGAAAGCTCCGAAAAATGCTTCGAGAGCAGCTTTTCGTCCTCAAAGCTGTCGAAATATCCGGAAAGCTTCTTCGTAGTCGTAAGAAGCGACGCTATCTTTAAAAGCTCGCCCATGGAAAGGGCGCTGCCCACCTCGGCGCGCTTAAGCGACGCGGTTATATCATGCGCCGCCGCGATCGGCGGGGTGCCGCGCCTTCTTATCATAAGCCTTGCCTCGTCCGTCTCCGAGAGGGCGTTTCTCACAAGGTCGGCGCGGTGAAACGGGAAAAGCTCTCCCGCCATGCGCTTTGCCTCCCCGGAAAGACAGTGGGACGCAAGCTTCTCCGTTATTTTATGAAATTCAAGTGTATAAAGCGATTTTCTGTATATATCTTCAGGTGTATGCTTCATTTCTCCTCCGCGTGTCACAGCGTATTGTAAAAATCCAGCGTTTTTAAGTTTATGTCAAGCTGAGTCAACATAAAGCCCTCAGTCACCTTTGCAAGGATGCGCCCGGACTCTTCGTCCAGCTTAAATGAAAATATCTTCTTCGCGTCCGCGTTTATTATGTGGTTCATGGCGTCGTATACGGCGCGGTTTATCCTGTACGCCCCCGTTATCTTCTCCCTGCCCGCGCAGGAAAGGCATACGACGCGCCCCTCGCGCATGTCAAAAAGCATATCGTCGCTGTCGCCGCCGCAGACGGCGCAGGCCGAAAGCTCGGGGCGAAAGCCTATGACGGACATGAGTCTGAGCTCAAACACCGCCTTTACGTGCGCCTCGCGTTCGCCTTTGCATAAAAGGTAGAGGGAGTTCAAAACGAGGGGCAGTATCTCGCCCACCTCGCGGCCGTCCGCGGAGGCGCGGTCGGCAAGCTCGCAGAAATACTGGGAGAGCGACAGTCGCTCTATGGAGTCGCGTATCTCGAAAAACAGGTTCTTTATCTCGCCGCCCGAAAGGTAATACCCTCCCGCGCCTCTTTTTAGCCTGAGGCGCGAATACGAAAGAAGCTGACTTACCGACAAAAGCGGGCTTTTGGGCGAACGCGCGCCCCTCGCCCAGACGGATATCCTGCCCATTTCGGGCGTGAGCACTATAAGAAGCTTGTCCCTTTCGCCCTTCGGGTACTCG
>JAFOLN010000151.1 GCA_017419325.1 Clostridia bacterium | reverse complement strand
CGGGTGACCCCGGACGAAGGAGAGGAGCATCTGTATGAACGAAGAGATAAGAGCCCTTATTTCGCAGGCGGACGCGGCAATCCGTGAGGAGCGGTTCGACGACCTTATGGAATTTTACACCGACGATGCGGTGCTTGTGGTGCGCCCTGGGCTTGAGGTGCGCGGCAAGGCGGCGATAAAGGCGGCCTTTATAAAGATTGCGGCGTACTTTAAGAACAGTATCGTGCCCACGCAGGGGAAAATGATAATAATAGAAGCGGGGGACACGGCGCTGGTGCTGTCGCAGACAATACTTGACGCCGACAACCGCGACACGTCGGAGTATGCCATGGAGCGGCGGGCGACGTATGTATACAGGCGGGTCGGGGGACGCTGGCTCTGCGCCGTTGACAACTCCTACGGCACCTCGCTTCTCGACTGACGAAAAAACTTTTTGAATTGTGAGAAAAAATGTATTTACAAAGACGAAGTCTTGTGATATCATTTATAATACTGTCGGTTTGACAGCCTGCCTTTTTCTGAGTTGCGGGGTAAAAGACGATATATCGTGCTTCACCCGCCCGCTACCCGGATCTGCGGCATAAATAAAAATTTCGGAGGTGAAACTGTAATGGAGAAAGAATTAAAGACGAGCATAATCGCCGAGAACCGTATCCACGAGACCGACACGGGCTCGCCGGAGGTGCAGATTGCCATCCTTACGGAGCGCATCAATCATTTAACCGAGCACTTAAAGGTTCACAAGAAGGATAACCACTCGCGCCGCGGCCTTTTAAAGATGGTTGGTAAAAGACGTAATCTTCTTAACTACCTTATAAAGACCGATATCAACAGATACCGCGCGATCATCCAGAAGCTCGGCATAAGAAAGTAATTTTACGGCTAACGATTTGGAAAAAACCGCGCGTAATGCGCGGTTTTTTTCAGGTACGCGGCACAAAAACACGGCGGGGGTCGAGAATAGAAGAGAGGCGATGAGGGGGTCGTTTGTCTTCTGTTTTCTGCCCCGGCCGAAATTTTAAAAAATTTTGGGAGGGTAATAATGGAAAGAATTTTTGAAACTGAAATGACGGGAAGAAAGCTCATCATAGAGACGGGCAAAATAGCGCAGCTTGCGAACGGCTCCTGCCTCGTTCGCTTCGGCGACACGGTAGTGCTGGCGACGGCCACCATGTCCCAGAAGCCCCGCGAGGGCATAGACTTCTTCCCCTTAAGCGTTGACTTTGAGGAGAGGCTCTACTCCGTCGGAAAGATTCCCGGCGGCTTCATAAAGCGCGAGGGACGTCCCTCGGAAAAGGCGATACTTGCGTCCCGCGCAATAGACCGCCCCATCCGTCCGCTGTTCCCGAAGGATCTTCGCAACGACGTTTCCGTCGTTATCACCGTGCTTTCCGTGGATCAGGACAACTCGCCCGAGATCGCGGGCATGATAGGCGCGTCCATCGCGCTGTCCATATCGGACATTCCGTTCGGCGGCCCCGTTGCAGGCATCCATGTGGGTCTTGTGGACGGCGAATACGTATTCAACCCGAACGAGGAACAGCGCGCAAAGTCGGATATGCTGGTGACCGTTGTGGGCACCGCCGAAAAGGTGGTAATGCTTGAGACGGCGGCAAATCAGGTGCCTGAGCAGGTCGTAATCGACGGCATACTCGCGGGTCACGAGGAAGCGAAGAAGACGGTCGCGTTCATTAACTCCATCGTAGCCGAGATAGGCAAAGAAAAGATGCCCTTTACGCCCGTAGAGGTGGATCATGACATATACGAGAAGGTAAAGGCATACGCGACGGACAAGGTAAAGTATGCGCTTGACACGCCGGACAAGAACGTCCGCGAGGAGAGACTCAAGGTCGTGTTCGACGATATTATAGAGAATTTAAGCGAAGAGATAGAGACGCTGCCCGAGGTGCTCGACGACGTGCTCTATAAGCTCCAGAAGGAGATAGTACGCCGCTGGATGCTCGACGAGGGACGCCGCGTTGACGGCCGCGCCATCGACGAGATACGCCCGCTCTCGGCTGAGGTAGGCCTTCTTCCGAGAACCCACGGCTCGGGACTTTTCACCCGCGGCCAGACCCAGGTGCTGACCGTTGCGACCCTGGGCGCGGTAGGCGAGCAGCAGATGCTCGACGGCATCGACAACGAGGAGTTCAAGCGCTACATGCACCACTACAACTTCCCGTCCTTCTCGGTAGGCGAGACGCGCCCCTCAAGAGGCCCCGGCCGCCGCGAGATAGGTCACGGCGCGCTGGCTGAAAAGGCGCTCCTGCCCGTTATCCCCGACGTTGAGACGTTCCCCTACGCGATAAGGCTCGTGTCCGAGGTAGTGTCCTCAAACGGCTCCACCTCACAGGGCGCCATCTGCGGCTCCACCCTTGCGCTTATGGACGCGGGCGTGCCGATACTCGCTCCCGTTGCGGGTATTTCCTGCGGCCTTATGAGCGAGGGCGACAAGTGGATAACCATGACCGACATACAGGGCCTTGAGGACTTCTTCGGCGATATGGACTTTAAGGTTGCGGGCACGAAGAAGGGCATAACGGCCATTCAGATGGACTTAAAGAACGACGGACTTACGCCCGAAATCATAACGAAGGCCATTTATCAGACTCGCGACGCGAGATACCGCATACTCGACGAGGTAATGCTCCCCTGCATACCCGAGCCGAGAGCGGAGCTTTCGAAGTACGCGCCCAAGATGTTCACCATGACGATACCCGTGGACAAGATACGCGAGGTCATCGGCTCCGGCGGCAAGGTAATCCAGAAGATAGTTGCCGATACGGGCGCGAAGATAGACATAGAGGACGACGGCAAGATATTCATCGCCGCAGTGGAGCCGGGAGCAGGCGAGAAGGCGATGGAGATTATAAACGCCATTGTGCTTGACCCCGAGGTGGGCAAGACCTACTCCGGCAGAGTAACGCGCCTCATGACCTTCGGAGCGTTCGTGGAGATCGCCCCCGGCAAGGAGGGACTCGTTCACATATCGAAGATGGCAAACAAGCGCGTTGCAAAGGTCGAGGATGTTGTCGCGGTAGGCGACGAGGTAAGAGTAAAGCTCACCGAGATCGACAAGCAGGGAAGAATAAACCTTTCGATGAAGGACGCAGACAAATAAAACAATAATAAAAAGGGACGGTTCACGCCGTCCCTTTTTGATTCCCCCGAAAAGCCCCGGCACGGCATTCCGAGGCGCAAGCCGAAGAATATCGTGCCTTTTTTCGGCGGCTTCGCCGCCCAAAAGCCTTCCCGCAACGCGGGAAGGCACCCCATCATGTCATTCTGAGGCGAAGCCGAAGAATCTCTTTTAGAAGCAGACTGAGGGATTGTAAAAAAGCTTTTTGCAATTTTGCAAAGCCCCATTTTCTGCTCTGACAACATTTCTTT
>JAFOLN010000150.1 GCA_017419325.1 Clostridia bacterium | reverse complement strand
TACGGTGCTTCCGAGGTAGTCGCCGTCGAAGCTCTCGCGCGTGAGGCTCTCGCCCGTCTGCGCGTCAAAAACATAGAGCGAGGAGCCGTCGCAGATCGAGTGCATAAGCGCGGCGCCCTCCGACGTATACTTGTCGCAGCGCATGCGGCCGCCGGAGACCTGTTTTATCACGGTATACGTTTCGGAGGTCTCGCCGTACTGATACACGACGCGGCTCGTCCACGTATACTGGGGCGGCTCCTCCATGCGCGACAGAAGCTCGCCCAGCTTGTCGCCCTCAAGGGATAGGCTCGCCGTGTCGTCGCGGCTCTTTACGGAGTCGCTCTCAAGCTGGTCGTAGGGGAAACCGTCCTTTGCGCTGCCGCCGCCCGAGAGGCTGCACCCCGCAAGCAGGCAGGCTATGATTATTATTATGGCTAACGATACATATTTTTTCATACATGCACCCGGATCGGCGTCCGTCAGATGTCGTCGTCGTCCAGTATCCTTTTCTTTTCTTCCTCTTCCTTTTTCTTCGCTTCCTCCAGCGCCTTTCTGTGGGCGCGCTCGCGCTCGAATATCTTGAACGCGATGAAGCCTATAACGAGAATGCTCACAAGCAGTATGACCGCCTTGAACATATCGTCGGAGGCCCAGATGATTGCGCAGAGCCCTAAAAGCGCGCTGATTATATAAAGTATTGCCACCGTCTGCTTCTGGGAGAAGCCCATGTCGATGAGCCTGTGATGGAGATGGCCGCGGTCGGCGGTCATCGGCGACTGGCCGCGCATGAGGCGGCGAATTATGGCAAACAGCGTATCGAGTATGGGCAGACCCATGATGAGGAACGGGATAAGGAAGGAGATTATCGCGTAGAACTTGAAAAATCCCGTTATCGATATGGTGGCGAGAATGTAGCCTAAGAACATCGCGCCCGTGTCGCCCATGAATATCTTCGCGGGGTTGAAGTTATAAGGTATGAAGCCGACGCAGCCGCCCGTGAGCGCCGCCATGACGATGGCCACCTGGGGCTCGCCTATGAACAGCGCGATGAAAAGAAGCGACAGCGACGATATGGCCGACACGCCTACCGCGAGACCGTCGAGGCCGTCGATAAGGTTTACGGCGTTCGTCACGCCGACTATCCATATTATCGTTATGGGTATGGAGAGGAAGCCAAGCGATATATAGGGGCTGCCCACGGGGAGGATGTTTGAGAACATCTCTATTCGCACGCCGTAGAACAGCGGTATTATCGCGGCTATGACCTGTCCTATAAGCTTTATTTTTGCCTTAAGCTGCACTATATCGTCAATAACGCCAAGAACCACGATGACTATGCAGCCGAGCATTATGCCGCGAAGCTCCGTCGTTATGTCGCAGAAGGCCAGCATGGAGAAGATAAAGCCCATGAATATGGCCATGCCGCCGAGACGCGGGATAGGCGTTGTATGCATGCGCCGATTGTCCTTCGGCACGTCCATTGCGCCGACGCGGGTCGCAAAGACCTTGACGAGCGGCGTAGTGGCAAACGATATGACGCCCGCGAGCACGAATGCCGCTATGAGCGCAATTATGTTTATGTCGATATTGTTAAAAACCATGACCGCACCTGTTTTTCAAAAAAGATTTTATCTTATGAGCCCGACTTTTCTGTATACCTTGGAGAGGGTCTTGTTCGATAAGTACTTCGCCCGCTCGCTGTTTTGCGTGTACATCTTTTCAAGATATGCCTTGTCCGAGGAAACCTCCGCGAAGCGCTCGCGCACGGGGGCAAGCGCGTCCGACACGGCCTCGCCCACGGCGAGCTTTAAGTCGCCGTAGCCCTTGCCGGAAAACTCGGAGACGCAGGCGTCCATATCCTTTCCCGTAACGGCGGAATATATGGACAGAAGGTTCGTCACGCCCTCGCGACCCTCCTCGCCGGGAGCGAAGCGGATCTCCGCGAAGGAGTCCGTAACGGCGCGCTTGAACTTTCTTATGATGGCGTCGCGGTCGTCAAGGATGGCGATGGTGGAGTTTTCGTTGGTGTCGGATTTCGACATCTTCTTCGTGGGGTCGGTAAGACTCATTATTTTGGACGTTTCCTTTACGGTGAAAGGTTCCGGCACCTTGAAGGTGGGGCTGTACGCGTTGTTGAAGCGGATGGCGATGTCGCGGGCAAGCTCGAGATGCTGCTTCTGGTCTATGCCCACGGGCACGAGGTCCGCCTGATAGAGCAGTATATCCGCCGCCATGAGCACGGGATATGTAAAGAGACCGGCGTTTACGTTGTCCTTGTGCTTCTGCGCCTTGTCCTTGAACTGCGTCATGCGGGAAAGCTCGCCGAACTGGGTATAGCAGGAGAGTATCCACGAAAGCTCCGCGTGGGCGGGCACCTGCGACTGGATGAATACCATCGTCTTTTCGGGGTCGAGCCCGCAGGCTATAAGGAGTGCGTATGTGTCAAGCACGCGCTTACGTAATACCTTCGCCTCCTGACGCACCGTGAGGGCGTGGAGGTCGGCCACCATGTAGTAGCATTCGTACTGGCTTTCGGGGTCATTCTGAAGCTTTACCCAGTTAGACACCGCGCCCAGATAATTGCCCAGCGTTATCGCGCCGGAGGGCTGTATTCCGCTTAAAATTATTTTCTTGTCGCTCATTGTTTTGCCTCTCGTTTTTGATTATTTGAGTTCTTCCTTTATTACCTCGCCGAGTATCTCCATGCCGCGAACTATCTGTTCGTCGGAGGGCGTGGAGTAGTTAAGGCGTATCGCGAAGCTTTCCTCGCTTGTGTCAACTAAAAACGCGCTTCCCGGCACTATTGCGACCTTGCGGTCGAGAGCCGCCTTTGTAAGCTTCGTTATGTCGGTGCCCTCGGGCATCTCGCACCATACGAAGAGGCCGCCCTCGGGGGTGACTACCTTGACGCGGCTGTCGAAATGCGCCTTCGCGCCGTCAAGCATGAGCTTGCTCTTTCTGCCGTATATGGACTGAACCTTCTTTACCTGCGCGTCGAAGTCGTATTCCGTTAAGAACTTGTGGGCAAGTATCTGAAAGAACATGTTCGTGTGCACGTCGGAGCACTGCTTCGCCACGGTCATCTTTGCGATTATGGGCTTCGGAGCCACGCAGAAACCGAGGCGAATGCCGCTTGAGAGCGTCTTTGAGAAGGAGCCTACATATATTACGATGCCGTCCTCGTCGAAGGACTTTATGGTGGGCACGTCCTCGCCCGCAAATCTCAGCTCGCCGTAGGGGTTGTCCTCAAGGATGAGCACGCCGTATTTTTTGCATATTTCATACATGGCCTTGCGCTTGTGAAGCGGCATGGTCTTTCCCGAGGGGTTCTGGAAGGTGGGTATCGTGTAGACGAAGCGCACGTTCTTATTTGCCTTTATGGCCGCCTCAAGCGCCTCTATGTTCATGCCGTCGTCGTCCATGGGGACGCCCACAAGCTTTGTATTGTAGGAGCGGAACACATTCAGAGAGCCGATGAACGACGGGCTTTCGCAGATTACGACGTCGCCCTCGTTGCAGAGTATCTTTGTTGACAGGTCCATCGCCTGGGTCGCGCCCGACAGTATCACCGTGTCGTCAAAGTCGCGCCCTATGTTGAAGTGGGACTTGTTTCGTGCCTTTAAGTCGGCGATAAGCGGGGCGTAGCCCTCGGATATGCCGTACTGGAGCGCGGGTATGGGATCGTTTGCATAGATATCCGCGCTTATTTTCGCCATTATCTCCACCGGGAAGGATTCCGACGCGGGGTTTCCCGCCGCGAAGGGGATTATATCGGGGTTCGATGCGTATTTTAAAATTTCGCGTATAGCGGAGGGTTTCAAGGGGTTTATTTTATCGGAAAAAGCATAATTCAAGAAGAACACCTCTTTTATTATTATTTATTCTATTTATATTAACATAACTGATACGCGTTTGCAAGTCCGTCTTTAACGCGGCGCGGGGTCTGAGGGTGTAGAGTCGTCAATGATGGGTGACAGTTTTCTCGAAAAAATATGGTGTAGTACCGAGATCACGAACTCTTCCCGGGTATGTTCAGCCGGATGGTGGTGCGGCCGATGTGATCTGTCCAGCAGGCTTTTCCAACTGCCGTCAT
>JAFOLN010000149.1 GCA_017419325.1 Clostridia bacterium | reverse complement strand
TACCTTTTAGTCTCCGCGGACACCATGGATTTTGTGCCGAAAAGGATAAGATAGCGCCGAATTTGTTAAATAAATAATAATAATGGGAAAGAACATTTGACAACGCAGAGCAAATGTATTATATTTAGATAATGCAGGTAAAGTCAATTTGAGGAAGGATGTATTAAAATGACACTTAATAAAGTGGAGAGAAACGGCAACACCGTTGAAATGGAATTTGCGATTGACCGCGCAGAATTTGACAAAGCGATAGAGAAGTCTTACCGCAAGAACGTGGGCAAGATTTATGTGCCCGGTTTCAGAAAGGGCAAGGCTCCCCGCAGAATGATCGAGAAAATGTACGGCGAAGGCGTGTTCTATGAGGATGCGATAAACTTCGTTTATCCCGACATGTACGACGACGCCGTTAAGGAAGCGAAGATAGAGCCCGTTGACCAGCCCGAGGCTGACATAGTTGACGTGGGCGAGGCAGGCCTCGTTATGAAGGCTACCGTTACCGTTAAGCCCGAAGTAAAAATCGGCGACTACAAGGGTTTAAAACTCAACCGCGCTGTGTATACTGTTACCGACGAAGAGGTAGACGAGGAAGTAAAGAAGCTTGCAGAGCAGAACGCGCGTCTCGTTACCGTTGAGGACAGAGGCATAAAGAAGGGCGACACCGCCGTTATCGATTTTGAAGGCTTTATCGACGGCAAGTCGTTCGCAGGCGGCGCCGCAAAGAGCTTCTCTCTTGAGATAGGCTCCGATATGTTCATCCCCGGCTTTGAGGATCAGATGATCGACCATAAGTCCGGCGAGGAATTCGATGTTCCCGTGACCTTCCCCGAAGACTACCACATGAAGGACTTCGCAGGCAAGGAAGCCATATTCAAGGTAAAGATAAACGAAATCAAGGAAAAGATAGTTCCCGAAATAGACGACGACTTCGCACAGGAAGTAAGCGAGCACGACACCATCGCGGAAGTACGCGAGGAGCTCAAGGAAAAGATGCTCGAGATGCGCGTAAGAACGGCGAACGACATGCTCGAGGGCGAGATTATCTCCCACCTTGTTGACACGCTCGAGGCTGATATCCCCAGCGTTATGATCGCAAACGAGGTACAGCAGGTGCAGAAGGAGCAGGAGCAGCAGTTCATGGAGCAGGGCATGACCATGGATCAGTATTTCCAGATGACCGGTCAGGACCCCCAGGAATTCGTTAAGCTGATGATGGATCAGGCAGAGCGAAGAGTAAAGAGCAGACTTGCCCTTGAAAAGGTTGCCGAGATAGAGAACATAGAAGTATCCGACGCGGACCTCGATATGGAGATAAACCGCATCGCCGAGCGCTTTGAGATGGATCCCGAGCAGATAAGAAACATTGTACCGCTTGACACCGTAAGAGAAGACTTAAAGACTCACCTTGCAGTTGAACATATAAAGGGTCTTGCCGAGATAACCGAGATATCCGGCGAGGAATATGAGAAGATGAAGCAGGAGGAGTTCGAGGCAAAGCAGGCCGAGGAAGCCATGAAGAAGGCTGCCGAGGAGCTGAAGGAGAAGGAAGAAACGGCGAAGGAGCCCGAGATAATCAAGGTTACCGCCGATGACGAAACGCCCTCCGAGGAGAACAAGTAATCAGACTTGCTTAATTTGACCCCGATTTATCTGAGGATCAAAAGCGGCAGCGGTTGACGCTGCCGCTTTTTGAAAATTCTATTAAAGGGTGACATTTTCACCAGAGAAAGGAGTGCATGAAGAATGCCTACAATGCCATATGTTGTTGAACAGACGCCGGGCGGCGGCGAGCGCGGATACGATATTTTTTCCAGACTTTTAAACGACAGGATCATATTCCTTTCGGAAGACGTAAACGATACCACCGCAAGCCTTATAGTCGCACAGCTTCTTTATCTTGAAGCGCAGGATCCCGATGCGGACATAAAGTTCTATATTAACAGCCCCGGCGGCTCCGTAACTGCCGGCTTTGCGATTTACGATACGATGCAGTATATAAAGTGCGACGTATCGACGATATGCATAGGAATGGCGGCCTCCATGGGCGCGTTCCTCCTTGCCGCAGGTACGAAGGGCAAGCGTTTTGCGCTTCCCAACAGCGAGATAATGATACACCAGCCTCTGGGCGGCGCGAGAGGTCAGGCCTCCGACATAAAGATACATGCCCAGCAGATACTGAAGATCCGCGACAACTTAAACAAGATACTTTCGGAGCGCACGGGTCAGCCTCTTGAAAAGATAGAGAACGACACCGACCGCGACAACTTCATGTCCGCCGAGGAAGCATTGAAGTACGGACTTATCGACAAAATTATCGAAAGACAGCAGTAATTCTAAGTGGTTCGGGATGCGAGTCATCCCGAACCGTTTGTCTTGACGAAGGGAGACCCGAATGGATAAGTTTTATAAAGACAGCGAGAAGAGATGCTCCTTCTGCGAAAAGTCGCAGCGCGAGGTGCGTCATCTTATCGAGGGACCCCATGGCTATATCTGCGACGAGTGCGTAGAGCTTTGCAGCGCCATAATAAAAAACGACTACCATACGCCCCGCCGTCCGGCGGGCATGGGAAGCGCGGGCGAGATGTTCGCTCCCGCGTCCGCGCGCCTCAAGCCGAAGCAGATAAGGGCGCAGCTTGACGATTACGTAATAGGCCAGGACGACGCGAAGGTTGCGCTGGCGGTGGCCGTATACAATCACTACAAGCGCTCCGTCTACAACAGCGAGCACGGCGGCGACACCGACATACAAAAGAGCAATATTCTGCTCATAGGCCCCACGGGCAGCGGCAAGACCTACCTTGCCCAGACGCTGGCGCGCGTTCTCAACATCCCTTTTGCCATAGCCGACGCAACGACCCTCACACAGGCGGGCTATGTGGGCGAGGACGTGGAGAATATCCTTTTAAAGCTCATACAGGCGGCCGATTTTGACATAGAGCGCGCCGAGCACGGCATAATATATATAGACGAGATAGACAAGATATCAAGAAAGAGCGAGAACGTGTCCATAACCCGAGACGTATCGGGAGAGGGCGTTCAGCAGGCGCTTTTAAAGATACTTGAGGGCACCGTGGCCAATGTGCCTCCCCAGGGCGGGCGAAAGCATCCCCAGCAGGAGTTCATTCAGATTGACACGACAAACATCCTCTTTATCTGCGGCGGCGCGTTCGGCGGCCTTGAGTCGATAATAAAGAAGCGCATCGGCAAAAGCCAGATGGGCTTCGGCGCCGACATAAAGAGCAAGGTGACGACGAATACTTACGACGCCTTAAAGCAGGTGACGACGAAGGACCTTATGCGCTACGGCCTTATTTCCGAGATAATCGGCCGTCTGCCCGTGCGCGTCGTACTGCGCGACCTTGACCGCGAGGCGCTTATAAGCATCCTCACCGAGCCCAAGAACGCGCTTACGAAGCAGTATAAGCAGCTTTTTGAGGTGGACGGCGTTGAGCTTAAATTCGAGCAGGACGCGCTGGAAGCCGTGGCCGACATGGCGCTTGAACGCGGCCTCGGCGCAAGAGGCCTTCGCTCCATACTTGAGGAGTCCATGATGGGACTCATGTATGAGATACCGTCACAGCCCGAGGTGGAGACCCTCACCATAACGAAGGACTTCATAGAGGGCAAGGGCGAGGCGCAAATAACGAAACGCGACACCGCAAAGGCAAAGCCCAAAACGAAACAGAGAAAAAAAGCCGAGCCGAAGAAGGACACGGCGTCATAATAAAAAAGCTTCTTCCGATTTGACGGAAGAAGCTTTTTTGCAGTATATAAGACATTTTTAAAGCGCGGGTTAACATATTCCCGCGTTAATCCCTCCCGCGGTGCTTACAAAGAAACCGCAGCATCCTTTCCTTTATGTCGGGCGCGGTATCGTATACTGCGTGACCGAAGCCGTCGTATATGTACTGCTCAAAGTCGGGCAGGCTTTGCATGAGCCGCGCCATATTCTCAGCCGCGGCGGGGCCCAGCACGCGGTCCTGTTTGTCCGCTATGAAAAGCACGGGGCAATTTATCCCGTCAAGCTTATCTGACACGTCAAAGCCCTTCATTCCCTGTGAAACGGTGATAAAGCGTTTAAGTTCATCCTCGGTTACGGTGG
>JAFOLN010000148.1 GCA_017419325.1 Clostridia bacterium | reverse complement strand
TGGCCGTAGAGCATGGCGGAAACGCGGTTGCAGGTGCCGTCGATGTTGACTATCTCTCCCGCCTGCGACACGCCGTTTACGGAGGAGATGTAGATATCGGCGGCGTTCGCCCTGAGGCGCACGCTTTTTACGCTTTCCCCCTCTGGCACTGCCCAGTGCCATATCACCTCGTTATGGCGCGAGAGCCTTTCGTAAAGTCCCATCTGTCGAAGCGTGACCGACCCGCCGAAGCCCACCGTCCTGCCGCGAATACTGTTTTCGAGATACCGCGCCGCTTCCTCCTTCGTGTCGAAAACCGACGCCGCGTAGCCCAGCTTTTCGAGATTTTTCTTAAGAACGTCAAGCTCCATGCGCCCTTCCTCCTAAAATTTACTTTTATGTGCTGTTTATGTCTCGATATTATTTTACATTCAAAGCCGCCCGCTTGCAAGGACATTTTCGGGTGTGATATAATGGACTAAATCTTTAAAAGGAGGCCGCGATATGGACTTAAACGGATTTTTACAGGCGATGAACGAGGGCCGCGAAGTGGAAGCGGGAAGCGAGCTCCATCTTTTCATGCACACCCTCTCCGAGGAGGCAAGAAGGGTGACGTCGGAGATTAACGGCGAGTTCCACACCGCCGCCGAGATACGCGTGCTCATGCGCCGCCTTACGCTTACGCCCATCGACGAGTCTTTTTCCATGTTCCCCCCGTTCTACACCGACTGCGGCAAGAACATCCACATCGGAAAGAACGTATTCATAAACGCGGGCTGCCACTTTCAGGATCAGGGCGGCATAACGATAGGCGACGGCTCGCTCATAGGCCATAACGTGGTGCTGGCCACCCTGAACCACGCCGAGGACCCCGAAAAACGCGGGAACATAATGCCAAAGCCCATCGTTATAGGAAAGAACGTGTGGATAGGCTCAAACTCCACCGTGACGCAGGGCGTCACCATAGGCGACGGAAGCATAGTCGCGGCGGGAGCCGTGGTCACCCGCGACGTCGCCCCCATGACGATAGTCGGCGGCGTGCCCGCAAAATATATACGGGACGTTAAAAAAGATTGAAGATTTAAAAAAAATAATTTGACAATATAAGTGCCTTATGATAGAATAATATAGCCGTTATGCGGAGAGGTGTCCGAGCGGTTTAAGGAGCCGGTCTTGAAAACCGGTGACGCGCAAGCGCCGCGAGTTCGAATCTCGCCCTCTCCGCCAACACCTGAAAAAAACAAATATACGGCTATTACGTATGAAGGGATGATGCCCCGGTGGATATAGCTAAATATATAATCGCAGTTGTCATCCTGGGCTGGAGCATCTGGTACATTGCAAAGCCGATTAACGTAATAAAGGGCGGTCAGTTCGAGAAGCACCTCTACAAGCGCCCCAACCGTACCCGCATAATCTGGGCGATAAGGATTACCGGCATCGCAGGCGTCTGCGTTTCGATATTCCTGTTTTTCAGCGATTATATCCTTGGTTTGAGATAAATATTTACACCCATATTCGGAGAAGTACTCAAGTAGGCCGAAGAGGCGCCCCTGCTAAGGGTGTAGGTCGGGAAACCGGCGCGGGGGTTCAAATCCCCCCTTCTCCGCCAGAAAAGAAAAAGTCGCGCAAGCGGCTTTTTCTTTTTGTACTCTTCACTCTTCTCTTTTCGTTCTTCTCTCTTCTCTCCGTTCCCCTCGCGACTTTTTCCAGAGAAAAGAGAAGAAGCTGCATATAAATAATACTTCCTGATTTAGCGTTGGATTTTAGGCGTTTTTCTATGCTTACGTTTTCATTCGCAGAATAATTGCGGTTTAATCGTATAAAAGTTTACGAGAGTTCGAATTCATATGCAAAACTGCCGAAAGCATCTTTTTCGTACACCATAGACATGAAAAAAGCTCGCGAAAGCGTGCTTTTTTCAACTGAG
>JAFOLN010000147.1 GCA_017419325.1 Clostridia bacterium | reverse complement strand
TTTTCGAGCGCGTGCTCCTGTGATAGCTTATGGCAAAGCGGTGAACCTCCTCGGATATTTTTCCGAGCAGCGTATAAACGTCGCCCACTCCCTTGAAGGTTATTTCGCCGTCCTTTGAAACAAGCCCGCGTATGCGGTGGCTCTTGTTCTTCACCATGCCGAACACGGGCACATCGACGCCCAGATTGTCGAACATCTCCGTCACGGCGTTCACATGACCCGCGCCGCCGTCGAGAAGAATGAGGTCGGGCTTCTCCGAAAAGCCCTTCTCCCCCGCCTCGTATGACTCGAAGCGGCGGTATATCACTTCCTTCGTCGCGCTGTAATCGTCGGGCGTCTCTATGGAGCGTATTTTAAAACGCCTGTAATCGCTCTTTTGGGGCTCGCCGTCCCTGAATACCACCATGCCGCCCACCATGGAGTCTGCGCCCCAGTTCGATATGTCGTAGGACTCAATGCGAACGGGCAGCTCGGGAAGGTCGAGCATGCGCTTCATCTCAAGAAGAAGGCCGCGCTTACGCTCCATGCCGAGAATATCGTTTCGCACCTCCTCGCGGGCGTTCGATAAAGAAAGCTTTACAAGCTTCAAAGGCTGCCCGCTCTTCGGCGCGGAAATTCTCACCTTATGGCCGGAGATTGCCGCGAAACGCTCCTCAAGAAGCGCCCCGTCCTCCGCCTCGGCGCTTAAATATATGTCCTTCGGTATGACGGAGTTCTCGTCGTAGAACTGCTTTAAAAACTGCGACAGCGCCTCCTGCTCGTCGAACGAGGCGTTCACGCGCTGGCGAATGACCTTCTTGTCAACGAGCCGCCCGAAGCGCACCATAAGCACGGAAAAGCAGAGTATGTCGCCCTCCACATAGTAGCTTATGACGTCGCATTCCCGCTTCGACTCAAGCACCACCTTCTGCTTAAGGCCCAGCCTTTCTATGGAGCGTATGCGGTCGCGGTACACGCGGGCGCGCTCGAACTCAAGCTTGTCCGAGGCCTCGTACATCTTCTTTTCAAGCTCGCCCGTCACGCTTTCATAGTCGCCCTCGATAAAGGCTATAATGTCGTTGAATATCTCATGGTACTGCCCGGGAGTCACGCCGCCCATGCAGGGGCCGATGCAGCGCTTTATGTGGTAATTGAGGCAGGGACGCGCCTTTCCTATGTCCCGCGGGAACGAAAGCTTGCAGGTCGCTATCATAAACGTGCGCTTAAGCATCCATATGGTGTCGTTTATCGTCCGCGCGGACAAATACGGGCCGTAATACTTCGCGCCGTCGTCAAGCTTTTTTCTTGCGAGGCTTATCTTCGGATAGTCGTCGCCCATTGTTATCTTAAGATAAGGGAAGTTCTTGTCGTCCTTTAAAAGGATATTATACTTCGGCTTGTGGAGCTTTATGAGATTGCACTCAAGCACCAGCGCCTCAAGCTCGCTGTCCGTCACGATATAGTCGAAATCGTGGATGTGGGAGACCATCTGCTCCGTCTTCATGTTATCCTTTGGCGCGTCGTGGAAATACTGGCTCACGCGGTTCTTCAAAACCTTCGCCTTGCCGATGTATATTATCTTTCCGGACTTGTCCTTCATTATATAAACGCCGGGCTTGTGCGACAGGTTTTTTATCTTCGCCGCCAGATGCTCATGTCGCATAATATCCCTCCTTCCCCTCGATTTTTTGAAAAAAGAAAAGGACGCACAGTATACTTTGCGTCCTTGCGAGATTACACCTATGTTCTTTTTAACAAAAAGCTATGACGCAAAAGTATGCGGCATTTAAAGCTTAAATGCTGGAAAAATTCTTGGAAACAAGCTCCTGCAAGCTCTTTGCCGCCAGTTCCTCGTCAGGTCCTTCGGCAATGATATCAATCTCCATACCCTTGCTTATGCCTAAGGAAAGCACGCCAAGCAGACTCTTTGCATTAACTCTGCGGCCCGCCTTTTCAACCCAGATGCTGGACTTGTACTCATTTGCCTTCTGTATGAAAAATGTTGCCGGTCTGGCATGTAATCCTACTTCGTTTTCTACAACAACTTTAGCCGACTGCATAAAATACCGCCCCATTCATATAGATTTTGCTCAGCACTTTATTAAATAGAATAAACTAAATCAAAAAAATAGTCAATAGTTAATCTGTATATCTTTGACGGAGCACGTTTTGTGTTTTTCGGTGTTTTTTCTAAACAAAATTCTGGAAATTATTTGCGCTCCACATCATATACTTCGGCGTTGCAGTTTAAGTTCGCGCTCTTTAATTTTATATCCATTCCGCTTGCCACCTGCTTTGTTCCGCCTATATAGAAGCCGTCCGCGTCCTCCTTGCCCTCGCAGAGCATGGTGATGTAAACGGTGTATCTTTCAACCGACGGCGACTGCATGGACGTGCCGTCCTGAAGCGTTACTATCTCCATATAGGGCTCGCCGGAAACGGCCGTAACGGTGCCCAGCTTCGCCGCGTTCTTCTCGTAGAAGATATCGCCCTCCTCCACGGCGTCAAGCGTATAGGAGCGCACGTTCTCAACCTTGAACGTAACGTAGAACTGGGTGTCGCTCTTTACCTGAGCGCTGGAGCCCGCGTTCATCGTCTTGAGTCCCACCGCGCATACCGCGGCGATTATGATTATGATAAGTATTATGTCTATAATGCTTACCTTGCCGAAAAGCTTTCCCTTCTTGTCCATCAGCCCTCACCTCCGACAACATTCAGCGTCACGCAGTATCCGCCCGAGGCGAACGTCTTTGTGCGAAGGAACATCTCCTTGCCCACGGCCACCTCGTAGCTTCCCACTGCCGTGGTGGCCTCCGAGATATCCGCCGACGCGCTTATGACCACGATGTAGTTGTAGTAGCCGTCCACGTTGCTCTTTACCATCTCGCCCGTTACGATGTTGGGCTGGATGGTGCTGTAGGGCTCCACGTCGTAGCCCACTATGGTGCCGATCTTCTGACCCTTTAAGGAATCGTACACGTTCATGCCTATCTCTATCCTGTCCTCAAAGGCCGCGTCCTTCTTCGTAAGGTAAACGCCGTATTCTATCTGCTTCTGACCGTTTGCCGCCGAAACGTCCATGTTGACCGCGTAGGAAAAAGCGGCGTAAAGACCCAGTATAACCAATACGACGATGATTATATCGAGCACTCCCACTTTTCCGAACAGCCTGTACTGTCTTTCTCTCATTTTAGTTTACGCCTCCCTTTTTTGCCGAAAGCTCCGTATATACGTCCTCTATCTGCCTTGTCATGGATTCAACCGTGAATTTCTCCGAGAACACTTTTTTTGCGCCCTCCGAGCATTTGTCGTAAAGCTCGCGGTCGCTCTTTATCTTCAGTATCGCGTCGCATAGCGCGTTCTCGTCCCGCTTCGGCACCACGATGCCGTTTACGCCCGTCTCGATGACGTATGGGTTTCCGCCGAAGTCGGATACTATGGCGGGAACGCCCAGGCTCATTCCCTCGAGAAGCGAAAGCGACGTGGCCTCCGTGCCGTAGGAGGCGTTAAGCTGCACGTCCATTATGTTCTCTATCTCGTGTATCTCGCGGATGAAGCCCGTGAATATCACGTTGGTAAGCTTCATATCTTCCGCCATGGCCTTAAGCCTGTTCTCAATGGAGCCGTTTCCGGCTATCATGATTTTTACGTTCTCGCCCGCGTCCATAAGCTTCTTTGCGGCTTTAAGAACGTATTCATGGCCCTTTACTTCCTCAAGGCGCGCGATTATGGCGCATACGAAGTCGTCCGCGCCGACGCCCCACTTTTCCCTTACGGCGGCCTTCTCTTCATCTGTAAGCTTCACCGCCGGGGCGACGCCGTTAAAGATGACCTGAATCTTTTCGGGGTCCACGCCCACCTCGACTATGTTCTCCTTCGCCGCCGGCGACACCGCTATAACGCGGTCGGCAAGCGAATTGTTCACATGGCCGTTTATCTGCTTGAAGGGGAAGCTCTTTTTCCACGACGGCTGGTCGAATACGCTGTGGCGCGTGTATACGATGGCGCATTTGCCGTATTTCTTCGCCGCGCGGCGCGCCCCAAGCGACGCGTGGGTGTGTACCACGTCGGGCTTCTCCGTTTTAAAAAGCTCAAGAAGCTCCGCTTCCGCCGCCTTTCCCTTTGAGTCGTCGGCCATGCCGTCCACCTCTATCGCGGGGACGCCCAGCGCCTCAATGCGCTCCTTTAGCTGACTGTTTTTCGGTATGACCACCTTTACGTCGAAGCGCTCGCGGTCGTATTTTTCAAGGAAGCTTAAAAGTATCTTTCCCGCGCCGCCGATGTTGGTGTCGGATATTACGTTTATTGCTTTTATCATTGCGATGCCTCCCGCCTTATAATGGAGTTGTAGGCCGTAAGAAGCCCCAGCGACATAAAGAAGATAAGATATACCCTGTAATTATAGAATACATAGTCGAACAGTCCCTGGAACAGAAATCCCACGACTGCCGCAACGCCCGCCGCGATCATAACGCGGGTCCCCGTCGCCGTCTGCTTCTTTATAGTAGACACGCTGTCGTTAAAGAACGAGAACATGACAAGAAGGAAGACTATAAGCCCCCATATGCCCATCTCCACCGTAAGCTGGAGATACAGGTTATGCGAATGGGGCGCGACTATGGAGTTAAGCGAATAATAGGGATATACGCTGTTGAACGCCTCCGTGCCGTGGCCTATGCCCATGTACCAGAAGTCGCTTATCATTTTAAGCGAGCCCTCCCATATGTGGAGGCGGTAGCTGGTGGACGAATCGGCCAGATTCGTTATGCTTGCAAATCTGTTTATTATCGACGCAGGCAGCGCGAACGGTACGAAAAGCATGAGCACCGCGCATATTGCAAGCAGCCTGCGGGATACGTAAAAGAGGAACACCGCGAACGCGAGTATGAGCGCAAGATAGCAGCCGCGCGAATACGTAAGCGCGAGGGCGCACAAAAGCACCACGGTGGACAGAAGGTAGTAAAGCCTTCCTATGACGCGCTTTGTCTGGAACGTCATTGCAAACGTAAGGGGCACCGCCAAAAGCAGGTACTCGCCGTATACGTTCGGGTTCTCGAACGTGGAGTATACCCTAAGTCCCAGCTCCTCAAACAGCTCCTTGTCCACCCACGTCATGTCGAACTGTCCGCTCACATACTGGAACAGGCCGTAGAACGCGGTAAACAGCGCCGCCGTTGAGAAGATGAACATTGCCCAATGGAACTTCTGTTTCGTGTCGATAAGCGATATAACGAGGAAATACGATATAACGAACATCGACCACAGAAGCGCGATGTTTATGCTCGTCTGCGGCGTAAACGAATTTATGCCGTACACAACGAGCAGTATTATATAGAAGATGAGAAAAAGCCCGGTGCGGTTCGTCTTTATCTTATAGCGGGTGCCGAAAAGCGCCTGCAAAAGAAAGCACACCAGCGTAAAGCCTAAAAGCCCCGCCGCCGCCATTGTCGGTATGAACGGCGCAAGACCCGCAACGGCTATGATGCCCACCTCGGGACGGCACAGCACGATGAAGGCGAACACCACCGCGACATATGCCGCCGCGATAAGGTATATGCCCGTAAAATACGAGACCGCGCCGAAGGCTATAAGCAGCACCAGAAACACCGTGAGATTGAACTTCGATATTATGAACCTAAAGAAGCTCAGAATCGCGCTGTTTTGCGCCATTACGGAAAGATGCGTGTTCGCGCGGGCAAAGAGGCCGAAGAACCAGTTCACAAAGCGCGCGATGAAGCTTCTTTCATACATGCGCTCGAAGTTCTCGCTGGAAAAGGCGCGCACTATGGCGCTGTCGGCAAAAAGCTGCTTCACAAAACGGCCTATGGCGTTTAATATCGTGCCTATGACGCTTGCGTTGAACCATACGAGGAACCTGTCAAAGCCCCGGTTGAATGCCTTTATCAACATCGATCACATCCCTTCTTTTTTGAATTATAAATTTATGATTTTACCTGTTTTCTTCCTTTTCTTCTTCCGCTTCCGGGACGCTCACGCTCTCCTCGGCTTCGCGGGCTTCTTCGAGCCTTTCGGGCTCCGCGTTCTCCCCGCCGTCCTCGGCGGATGCTTTCCCCCGGAACCTTCCGAAAAGCTGAGCCGCAATGTCCGTCACCTCGCTTACGCGAAGCGCCTTCGCGGCGGCAAGATATACGACTCCCGAAACGGCGAACGCAACGATAAGCGCCGCAAGCGTAGTGAAGCGTCCGAGGGTGAGCTTACTCATGAAGTACGAAAGCACGCACATCACCGCGCAGGATATGACGAACATTATGACGCTCTTTCCTACGAACGCGCCCATGCGTCCGTCGGTCTTTTTGCCGTCGCGCCTGTTCTGGAGCGCATAGAGCGCCGCGCCCGCATACGTTATGGACGCCGCCGACGAAAGGGCTATGCCGTAAATGCCCATGGGTGTGCGGGAAAGCACGAGCGCCAGCGCAAGGTTTATGACAATGGAGCCTATGGCCACCTTCATGGGCGTTTTCGAGTCGCCCGACGAATAGAAGTATTTGTTAAGTATCTCCTGCCACGAAAAGCCGAACATGCCCACCGTGTACATCATGAGCGCAAGCGCCGTCATCTGACCGTCGCCCGCGTCAAAGGAGCCGCTTTCGTATACGACCCGCACGATGCCCCTTGAGAAGACGATAAAAAAGGCCGCGACCGGAACGACTATCAGAGTCACGCTCTTTATCATCGTATAGAGCATATCGCGCGCGCCCTCCCTGTCACCCGCCGCCTGCATGCGCGAGAGGCTCGGGAAGTAGAGGTTCGTCATGGCGTAGGAGAACACGCCCGCCACTATAAAGTAGAGCTTATATGAATAATCGAGCACCGTTACGCCCCAGGAGGCGTAATATGAGGCAATGTTCAGCGTTATAAGGTTGTTTATCGGCATGACCCACGAGGATATGAGCACAGGCCCCGCCATTTTTACCGAGGAGCGAAGGCCGTCGTCCTTAAAGTCGATGCCGAAACGGAACCGGTAGCCGAATTTATAAAGCGGCGGAAGCAGTATCACAAGCTGCATGATCCATCCGATGACGAGCGCCGCCGCAAGACCGCCTATGCCGAAGCGTTCGTTTAACGTAACGAAGTACAGCACCATGAGCGCGTTGGAAAGAAGGCTCATGATTGCGGGAATCTTAAAGCTTCCGAAAGACTGAAGCACTCCCACGAAGGTATAGCACATTGCCGCAAGCAGTATTATGGGCG
>JAFOLN010000146.1 GCA_017419325.1 Clostridia bacterium | reverse complement strand
TTGTCTATTATCTCTTCTCTGCTCCACGTCACATATTTTTTGTTCTTTTCCTTCATCTCGTCCACCGACGAACAATACGAATAATGGAATTTTTTCGTATTGGTGTTTAATACGTATGTCGTATCGCCGTAATCATCGTCATCATCGGCGTAAAAGTCATCTTCCGGGCTTTCGTAGGAATAAGCCTGCGTATTGCCCGAAGTTTCATGCGACTGCACCGCATCCGACGCGCTCGTTTGGGCCCCCGAACAGCCCGCAAGTACGCCGATGCAGAGCAAAGCGGCGATTAAGATGATTGCTGTAAGCCTTCTCATATTCTCTCCCCCTTTCTTTTTTCTATGGCGGTCATTACGAGCGACAAAACAAACGGTACCGTAAACGCAAGGGCAAAAACGGCGAAGAGCACATAATAAACCTTCGCAAATATGTCCTGCTGACCGTTTACCGTGACTATGAGCGCGATTATCCACAAGGCCTCGCGGCCGAACGGTATAAAGGCGATGGCCGCAAGGATGATGAAGTCGGCCCACAAGGGAAGGCCCAGCATATATACGGGCGCGACACTTAAAATAACGCCCAAAACAGTCATTGCCGTACCCGTCATAAAAAGAACTGCCGTTTTCAGCTTCTCCAACATAGGTCTGTCACCTCATTCCTTTTTTTTTGCGGACTCACAGCCTTGCCACTTCCCACATGGTCTGCTTATCAAAAATGTGCAGAGACCATGCGCTCCCCCTCGAGGGCGTATGCGACAGCCCGAAGGTATAGTTTCGATGTTTTTTTAGCTTCCGCAAATCAAATACTTCATCGGAGTTATGCTCATAAAACACATCGACCGGAGTCTCTTTGTTTTTCAGCCTTGCCCCGTATCCCAGACAGACAAGCCAGCAGTGAACCAGAGAATCATACACATTGCGATTCCTTTGCTCTATCGCGTCTAACGTGACAGCACAGTCGATTTCATCAAAAACGGTGAGGCCGTCGACCTCCGTATCAAGATTGCCGCCGTTTTCCAGAAGCAGCGCCAACGTATCCGCGGCTGCGTATTCGTTTACGACACACATCATAAGCATCATTATATTTTCGCCGTCGAATACCAAATTCGGGTCGAGGCCGAATTCCAACAGAAGCTCCGTTACCTTCGGAAGATATGCGCTGTGCCTTCTTTCATCCAATCCGACGTCGCAAAAGAAATACTGTGCCCCTCTTTCGCCCTCGTATACGCTTTCAACCGTGTCGTAAAAGCATTCGTAGGCAAACTTCGTCGCGACGCGGGAGACCTGTTCCGAAGATAATCGCGCTGATTTTAGAAACGAGCGTATCTCATACACCCCGGGCGGTATCTTTAAAAGCATCCCGAACAGCGTCTCTTCGTTTTTTGTAAGCTCTATCACCTTATCACCCCCAAACAAAAAAAGAGCTCTTACCGACATCTTTTCCCGTGTCCACAAGAAAAGCATATCAGTAAAAGCTCCCGATTTGGTCGCCTTTACGGCGACAATTCAGCGTCCCAGCGTTCTCAATGTAAGCCGCTCCAAAGTTAGGTTTACGGTCATAAGGTCGTAGACTCGCTTACGGAAGAAGTATTCTATAACTATATCGCGCCTTATGCTGTGAGACAGCGTATATCCGGCGCGGGACAGAAGGTCGTTCGCCTGTGAAAGCGGCAGCCTCAGCGCAAGCGCAAGGCAGACCGCGGTATCCTTCGACGGCTTATAGGATGGGTCCTTCATTATCTTTGAAAAAAGACGTCTGTCAAGCCCCGCGGCCTTGTATACCTCGGCCTCAGTCCTGCCGCTCTGCCCGATGAGCAGGCGCACCGCGTCTACAAATGAAAGTTCCTCGGTCTCTGAGAGCGCGGACTTTATCCCCTGTGCGTCGGTGACCTCGTCGAGGCTCTTCATAAGCCTGTCAATAACTTCGGGCTCATACGTCTTTGCAAGTAAAGCATAGTACAAATCGTCCCCCTGCCCTTTAAGGGAAAACTGCGGACGATGCGCGGTTTCTTCCTCACGCGCAGGCTCTTTTCCGCCCTCGGAGGAATAGCTGTAATCCTCCTTTGGCTCCTCC
>JAFOLN010000145.1 GCA_017419325.1 Clostridia bacterium | reverse complement strand
GACGTCCCGGGGGACGGCGCGTCCTCCTGCGGGGGCGGCGTTTCGGCCTTTTCTTTCTTTAATTCCCGCTTCGGCTCCGGCTCCTCTGTCGGCATATCGTCGTATACCGGCGGCTCCCACAGCTCTACAGGCGGGGGCGCTTCGTATTCCTCCGCGGCCGGCCTTCTTTCGGGCGCGGCGGTCGGCTTATCACCGCGGGGAGCCCTTGCGGGCAAGTTCCCCGACGATATTATATCCTCAAGCCTTGCCACCCGCTCGGAAAGCTCCTCCTCATCATGGGAGAGACGCTCCTCGCAGAGTCGTATAAGGCTCATTTCAAAAATAATGTGGTGTGACGTGCTTTTCTGGAGCCTGTCGAGCACCGCCGAAAGCTCCTTTGACCACCAAAGCACCTCGGTCAGCGACGCCTTCTTTGAAAAGGCAATTAGCGCGTCCGCGCTGCTTTCGCTGCCCTGCACGAGGGCGGCGCCTTCCTTTCCCGACTTTGCCACAAGCACGCAGCGGCACATCCATATGAGCTGCTCGCACAGCACGTTTATATCCTTGCCCTCGGAATATGCCCTCTCCATTGTGGAAAGCGCGCCCGTCAGATCCTTTTTATAAAAGCATTCCATGAACCGAAGGAGCATATCGTCGGAGGACATGCCGAGAACCGACAGCACCCGCTCCCTCGTCATCCGCTCGCCCGGCGAAACGCAGCGCTCCAATACGGACAGCGCGTCTCTTACCGAGCCCCTGCCCATGCGCGCGACCTCGCGGGCCGCGTCCTCGTCGAACTCTATGCCCTGCGAGTCAAGTATGCCCGCGATGACCCCCGCTATCTTCTTCGTGTCCACGCGCCTGAAGTCGAACCGCTGGCAGCGGGACAGTATGGTCGCGGCAAGCTTATGCACCTCGGTGGTGGCAAGTATGAACACCGCGTCCGACGGGGGCTCCTCCAGCGTCTTTAAAAGGGCGTTGAAGGCGTTCGCGGACAATGCGTGAACCTCGTCGATTATATAGACCTTGTAGCGCGTCATCATGGGGGCGCTCCGTATGTCCTCTATGATGGTACGCACGTTGTCAACGCCGGAATTTGAGGCGGCGTCCATCTCTATAACGTCAATGACGCTCTCGTTTTCGATGCCCCTGCATATCTCGCATTCGCCGCAGGGCTCGCCGTCCTTGGGATGAAGGCAGTTTATCGCTTTTGCAAATATTTTGGCGCAGGTCGTCTTGCCCGTGCCCCGCGTGCCCGTAAAAAGGTATGCGTGGCCGATGCGCCCTGTTTTTATCTCATTTTTAAGCGTGGCGGTTATATGATCCTGACCCACCACATCCGAAAACACCTTCGGACGGTATTTGCGGTAAAGAGCCTGATACATATCTTGACCTTCTTTTTAAAAATCAAAAAAGCTGCGGCTCCAAGTAAGGCTGCGCACCCGATCTCGAAACGACACCGCCATGCGTTTATTTTGCAGTTAGCTCGGAACAGGCGCCCTTGCGGCACACAAAAATCACTGCTTATTGCTGCTCGGTTCCCCGCCTGACAAGGTTCACAGGTTTTTGTTGCACAAGACCAATTCGTCATGACCACTTACAAAAGACTGACCACACCGACGCGCCCCTAAAACGGGAATTCACCCCTGCTATAGCGGATTGCAGGCGACAGGGTGCCGCTGCCTCCCCGGCTAGCACAGCCTCACTTAAAGCCACAGCTTATTTTATTATAGACTAAACGGATAAAGTTTGCAAGACCCCAATATGAAGTAATTAAAGTCCCCTCGTGTACGCGTAAAAATCACGAAGCTGCTTCGAGCGGCTGGGGTGTCTGAGCTTTCTTAATGCCTTAGCCTCTATCTGGCGCACGCGCTCTCTCGTTACGTTAAAGTGCATGCCCGTTTCCTCAAGCGTGCGTATGCGCCCGTCGGGCAGCAGGCCGAAGCGCATGCGTATGACCTCCGCCTCTCTCGGCGTAAGCTTAGTAAGCACCTGCGCTATCTGCGCCTTTAACATCTCAAGCGACGCAAGCTGCTCCGGGTCGGGGGAGTCGGAGTCCTTTATGAAGTCGCCCAGAGTGCCGTCGTCCTCCTCGCCTATGGGCATATCGAGGGAAACGGGCTCCTGCGCAAGCTTCATGATGTCGCTCACCCTTTCGGGGCTCATGGAAAGCTCCCGCGCAATCTCCTCGGGCGATGGCTCGTGCCCGAGCTCCTGCGTAAGGCGGCGGGAGACGCGGTTTATCTTGTTTATCGTTTCCACCATATGTACGGGTATGCGTATGGTGCGGGCCTGGTCGGCTATGGCGCGGGAAACCGACTGGCGTATCCACCAGGTCGCGTATGTGGAGAACTTGTAGCCCCGCGTATAGTCAAACTTTTCCACCGCCTTCATAAGGCCGATGTTGCCCTCCTGTATGAGGTCGAGAAAGGGTATGCCGCGGCCCACATATCGCTTTGCTATGCTTACAACGAGCCTTAAATTCGACTCTATGAGCTTGTTTCTTGCCATAAGGTCGCCGTTTGCCATCTTTTCCGCGTAATACGGCTCCTCTCCCGCGGACAAAAGCGGTATGCTGCCTATCTCACGAAGGTACATCCTCACTGGGTCGTATATCATGCGGTCGCCGTAGGAGGCGTCCGCGGCGGCGGAGGGCTCGTCCTCCGTCTGCGCGCCGTCAAGCGCTTCACCGTCAAGCTCAAGGCTCTCATCGAAGTCGCCGGTCACCTTTATGCCCATGCTTTCCATGGCGTCATAAAGCTTTTCCACCGCGTCAACGTCTATGTCCACCTCGTCAAGGATGTCGAGCATATCCTTCTGGGATATGCTGCCCTTTTCCTTTGCGAGGGCAGCTATTTTATTTAAGATATTGTTCTTATCGTCAGCCATGCTTTCCTCCGAAATCCATTTAATCCAAAAAGTCCTTGAGCCGTTTGGAGCGGCTGGGATGCCTGAGCTTTCTTAAAGCCTTCGCTTCAATCTGACGTATGCGCTCTCTCGTTACGTTGAACTCCTTGCCCACCTCCTCGAGAGTGCGGGCGCGGCCGTCGATAAGTCCGAACCTTCGCTGAAGCACCGTGGCCTCCCTGTCGGTGAGGGTCTTCAAAACGTCCGCAAGCTGCTCCTTTAAGAGCGTTTCGGCCGCGGCAACGGCAGGCTCCGGCGAGTCGTTGTCCTGTATGAAGTCGCCCAGGTGGCTGTCCTCCTCCTCGCCTATCGGCGTCTCAAGCGACACGGGCTCCTGCGCTATCTTCATTATCTCGCGCACCTTTTCAACAGGCATATTCATCTCTTTTGCAATGTCCTCGGGCTGGGGGTCGTGTCCCAGCTCCTGAAGAAGCTGACGCGATACTCTTATTATCTTGTTAATCGTTTCCACCATGTGGACGGGTATGCGTATGGTGCGGGCCTGGTCGGCTATGGCACGGGTTATCGCCTGACGAATCCACCAGGTGGCGTAGGTGGAGAACTTGTAGCCGCGGGTATAATCGAATTTTTCGACCGCCTTTATAAGGCCCATGTTGCCCTCCTGTATGAGGTCTAAAAAGAGCATGCCGCGCCCCACATAGCGCTTCGCAATGCTGACAACGAGCCTTAAGTTCGCCTCGGCAAGCTTTTTCTTTGCCTCCTCGTCGCCCTCGGCCATGCGCTTTGCAAGCTCTATCTCCTCGTCGCCCGAAAGAAGGTTTACCTTGCCTATCTCCTTTAAGTACATCCTTACGGGGTCGTCTATCGCGAGCGTATCGCTCGTCTGCGAGGCCTGTTCTCCCGGCTCCTCGGGAACCGACAGATCCTCGTGGGAAAGCTCCTCCTCATCGGGCACTATCTCAACGCCGAGACTTTCCAGCGTCTCGTAGAGCTTTTCCATCACCTCAACGTCGATATCCACATCCTCCAGCATATCGAGTATCTCCTTGTTCGACATGCTGCCCCGCTTTTTCGCGGTCTCTATAAGATCCTTTAATATATTGTTCTTTTCTTCAGCCATTTTTTCTCCGTCCTTCTTTTTTAAGAATTGCCTGCTTTCTTCTTTTTAAGAAGCTCGACCCACTTCTTTGTGCTGTCCTCCTCCATGGCGCTCTCTTCCTTTAAGCGTTCCTCCTCAAGCTTCGCCGCGAGGTCCAGAAGCGCGCCCTTTCTGTCCGTAAAGCCGTTCTGGATAAGCGAAGCAAGATAGCTTACCTCATCAGCCGAAAGCCGCATATGCGCCTCCGATATATCGGGAAGGCGGTCATTTTCATATGCGTCTATTATGAACCGGAGTATCCTTTCGTCCCGCTCGTCCTTCATGTCGGCGGGCGACAGCCTGTCCTTTATCTCCTCCCAGAGAGACGGCTCGTCGTACAGTATTGAAATTATAAGCTGCTCGGCCGTGGGCGGCGCGCTCTTTTTCGCCGCGGGCGATATGAGGTCGCGCTTTCGCTTCGTTTCCGCCTGCCGCCTGTTTTTCGCCGTGATGCGCTTTATCTCGCCCTCAAGTGCCTCCCTCGACACGTCGTATTCCGACGATATCTTCGAGATGTAAACGTCCCGTTCAAGGGAGCTTTTCACGTCGGCCAGCACCGACGCGGCGCGGCGTAAAAACGCCACCTTGCCCTGCGGGTCGCTTACGTCGTTTTTGAGCGAAAGCTCGTAAAGCGCGTAATCTATGTAGCCCTTCGACGAATCGAAAAGCTTTGAAAATGCGTTCGGGCCGTATGCGCGGATGAACTCGTCGGGGTCCTTTTTGTCCCCCAGGTCGAGCACCTTCACCTCCACGTTCAGATCGGAAAACAGGTTCAGCGCCTTCGCCGAGGCCGCCCGTCCCGCGCCGTCCGAATCGTATGCTATGGCTATCTTTTTAAAGTATCTCGACGCAAGGCGCGCCTGCTGCGCCGTAAGTGACGTTCCGAGGGACGCCGCCGCGTATTTGAAGCCCGCGCCGTAAAGTGATATAACGTCCATGTAGCCCTCGGCCAATATAAGCGTGTCGCTTTTTTGCGCCTTTGCGAAGTTCAGCGAAAAGAGATTTTCGCTCTTTTTGAATATGGGGCTTTCGGGCGAGTTCAGATACTTCGCGCCCTCCCCCGATACGGTGCGCCCGCCGAAGCCTATGACGTTTCCCGAAATGTCGATTATGGGGAACATGACGCGGTTTCTGAACCTGTCGTAAAGGCCGCCCGACTTGTTTTTGACGGACAGCCCCAGCTCCACAAGCTGAGACGGATGGTAGCCAAGCCCGAGAAGGTGCCTTGTAGCCCCGTCCCAAATGTTTTTTGAAAATCCGAGCCCGTAAGTCCTTATGAGCCTGTCGGAAAGACCGCGCTTTCTTAGGTACGCTATGCCGTCGTTTTTGTCGTCGGCCGTGAGCACCGAATTATAGTACCT
>JAFOLN010000144.1 GCA_017419325.1 Clostridia bacterium | reverse complement strand
TGCTTCCCGCGATGTTTACAGGCTCAAGGATGGCAAGCGGCGTTACGGCGCCCGTGCGCCCCACGTTTACTTCAATGTCCAAGACGCGGGTGCGCTGCTGCTCCGGCGGGTATTTATACGCCACAGCCCAGCGGGGATATTTTGCCGTGCTTCCGAGTATGTCCCTGTCGGCTATGTTGTTCAGCTTTATCACCGCGCCGTCGATATCAAAGGAAAAGTCGTGGCGCATATCGCCGATATCTTCGATTTTGCTTATCGCTCCGTCTATATCAGAGCAAAGCTTGTACGACGGTATCGTTTCAAAGCCAAGCTCCTCCAAAAATTTCAGCGAAGCGTAATGCGTGACGGGCGCGTCGCCCTCGATGCGCTGGATGTTGAAAACAAAAAGATCGAGCTTTCGCTTTGCCGCAATCTTCGGGTCAAGCTGGCGAAGTGAGCCCGCCGCGGCGTTTCGCGGATTTTTAAACGGCGTCTCGCCCGCCTCGTCGCGCTCCTCATTTAACTTTGCGAAGGTGGACTTTTTCATATATACCTCGCCGCGCACCTCGATAAGCGGTATGCTTTTAGTCAGCCTTAAGGGCATGGAGCGCACCGTTTTCATGTTCTCCGTCACATCCTCGCCCACGCTGCCGTCGCCGCGGGTCGCCGCGCGCACAAAGACGCCGTTTTCATAAAGGATGGACACGGACAGGCCGTCAATCTTCGGCTCCACTACGTATTCTATGTTGCTTACGTCCTTTCTTACACGCTCGTCGAAGGCGCGTAGCTCGGAAAAGTCGAATGCGTCCTGAAGCGAGTTCATAAATACGGCGTGTTCCACGGGCGTAAACTTTTCTATTATGGCGCCGCCCACTCTCACGCTGGGCGAGTCAGGTGCCTTTAAGTCGGGATACTCCGATTCAAGCTCCACAAGCTCCCTCGACATCATGTCATATTCATAGTCGGTTATTTCCGGCGCGTCGTCGGTGTAGTATTTCTTTGAATGATAGTTTATAAGCGAAGTAAGCTCCGCGATACGTTTTTTCGCAAGCTCTTTATCCATAATTCAAATCTCCCCGTTTATAAAATCGGCTTTTTATGATATATTTATTATACCATATTTATATGGACAGAACATGGCAAAAAGCGAAAGGCGCGGCGAAAAATAATAATAAAAAATCTGATATTTCTTGAAAAAAGGTATTGATTTTTTTAAATGGCTGTGCTATCATAATTAAGCTGTTGTTTGGGCCTTTAGCTCAGTTGGTTAGAGCAACCGGCTCATAACCGGTTGGTCCGGGGTTCGAGTCCCTGAAGGCCCACCATAAAAAGCACTTGCTTATGCAAGTGCTTTTTTCAATTTAGACGCCCCTTCATGGCTTATGAAGAATTATTAAAGAAAGAATAAAGCCGTATGCGTCTTTACTTCATCGGGCGCGTGTGCGCACCGTCTCTAAAAAGCCGTAAGGCTGTCTTAATTATCAATAGTTCAAAACGCAAAAAGGCTGCGGCGAACACGCCGCAGCCTTAAATATATGCTTATCTCTGCACTTAGACTCTGCAGATAGCGCCGGAGTCGATGTTGAGGTAAACACCGCTGATCTCCTTGGAGGTATCGGAGCAAAGGAAGAGAACGCCGTTAGCCATATCTTCAACGGTCTGCGGACGATGAAGTGCGCTGCCCGATGCGATAGCCTTAACAACCTGCTCGGAGGTCTCTAACTTCTGGAGAGCCGGAACCTTCTCTTTAACGAGCATAGCGCCGCCGCCGGAGTAAATAGGAGTATTTACATAACCGGGGTTGATAGCGTTTACGTTGATGTTGTAGTTGCCCAGCTCCTTGCACAGCGTGGTCATGAAGCTCAGCGCTGCGATCTTAGAGCAGTTGTAAACAGGCATAAGAACGCTCTGCTGGAATGCTGCAACGGAAGCCGTGATAACGATCTTACCGAAGTTAGCAGCCTTCATCGGCTCTGCGAATGCGCGGCAAACCTTAACGGTACCGAACAGGTTAACTGCGAAAACCTTCTCCCAAACGTCGTCCGGGATTGCATCAAGCGGCGGGCCCATAACGGTCTGGGAAATGCCGGCGTTGGAATGCAGGCAGGTAACCTTACCGAAATCTTTAACTACCTGGTCGCGAACTGCGATAACGTTGTCGTTATCGGTAACGTCCATCTTATAGAACTTAGCCTTTACGCCCTTTTCTGCGCAAAGCTTTGCAGTCTCTTCGCCCTTTTCGCTGAAGTCGCAAACTGCAACGTCTGCACCTGCATCAGCAAATGCAAGAGCTACACAGCGGCCTATACCGGAAGCTGCACCGGTAACAACTGCTACGTCGCCTTTAAAATCATACTTTGTAACACCCATGGGAATCTGCCTCCTTATATTTTATGATTAAGTAAGTTTTAACTAAACTTCTGACATTTATTTTATACCTGTTTCGGCAGTTTGTCAAACAGTATACGTAAAAATTTTAGCTTTTTTGATTGATTTGCAAAAAAGCACGGCCCTGCGTGAAGCAAAGCCGTGCTTTATAAGGATATATACGGATATGATGTCAGATCCTTCTTGCAGCGCCGGAGTCAACATTGAGCACCTGTCCGGTTATCTCCTTCGAGTTCTCAGCGCAGAGGAACATAACGCCGTTTGCAAGGTCGTCAACAGTCTGCATACGGTGGAGAGCCGAGGTGGACGCCATGGTCTCTACGACGGTCTTCGGATCCTCTATCTTTCCGAGCACCTTCGACTTGTCGCGGATACGGAGCGCGCCGCCCTCGGAGTACATGGGAGTGTATACAAAGCCGGGGCAAACGGCGTTTACGTTGATGTTGTAATTGCCAAGCTCCGCGCAGAGCGTTCCCATAAACGCGAGCACGCCCATCTTCGATACGTTGTAAGCCGCCATAATCGGGCTTAACGAATAAACGGCTATCGAGGACGTCATAACTATCTTACCGTAGTTTGCTTCCTTCATGGGGATTGCGAACGCACGGCATACCTTGATGCAGCCCATGGTGTTTACGCCTATCGTCTTTTCCCAGGTCTCGTCGGGTACGCTCTCAAGCGGCGGGCCCATAACGTCCTGAGATACGCCCGCGTTTGCAAAAAGGCACGTAACCTTGCCGAAGTCCTTTAAAACCTCGTCGCGCACGGCGTTTACTCTCGCGGTGTCGGTTATGTCCATCTGATAGAACTTTGCATTAACGCCGAGATCGCGGCATTCCTTTGCAACAGCCTCGCCCTGTTCTGCATTGAAGTCGCACAGCGCAAGGTCTGCGCCCGCCTTCGCGAACTGGAGCGCGGTTCCCTTTCCTATGCCCGAAGCCGCGCCCGTGATTACTACTACGTCGCCCTTAAAGTTATAAGCAATACTTCCCATTTTATTTCCTTCTTATAAAATAATATGCTGTTTTGATTGGCTTTAGTTAATAATTAACTAATTCTTGATTATATGATAAAAGTTTTTATCGGATTTGTCAAATGCAAATTGTAAATTTGATACAAATTTACATTGAAAATACGGCCCCGCCGGTGCGGAGCCGTATTTTAACTGCGGCAATATCAGATCCTGTTCACGTAACCGGAGTCGACGTTCAGTACCTGCCCCGTTATCTCGCTCGCCTGATCGGAGCAGAGGAACAAGACGGCGTACGCCATATCCTCCACCTTCTGAGCGCGCCTGAGGGAGCTGCCCGCGGCCGCCATCGCGTTCATTACGGATTCGTTGTCGTTGAATTTTAAGAGCGGCCCGCCTATCGCGTTTCTGAATTTCATGCCCGTGCCGTCCGCGTAGATGTTCGTATAAACGAATCCCGGGCAGATCGTGTTCACGTTTACGTTATACTCGCCCATTTCGATTGAGAAGGCGTGCGCGAAGCCGATCGTCGCAAGCTTTGAAACGCTGT
>JAFOLN010000143.1 GCA_017419325.1 Clostridia bacterium | reverse complement strand
TATCGCGCATAGAGGCCGTACATATGTTCATAAGCCTTCTTGAGGGCGCAAGCGGCAAAACGGCAGAGGAGCTTATGGCCGAGCGGGGAGTCTCGCCCCAAAGCGGAGCGTTCTCCGACACGTCAGATGCCGATGTGCTTTGTGCGAACGCGCTCGGGCTTATAAACGGCGTGGGTTCGGGAAAATTTGACCCGAACGGCACCCTCACCCGCGCGCAGGCGGCCGCCGTTGTAACCAGGGCGGCGGGAGTGCTTGGCACGGAGACCGCGGGCTACTCCCACGGATTTTCCGACACGGCGAACCACTGGGTAAGCGGCGAGCTTGGCTGGAGCGTTCACGCGGGCGTTATAAAGGGCGTTGACGCCGACCGCTTCGACCCCGACGGAAAGCTCACGACGGAGCAGGCGATAGTCATAGCGTACCGCGCACTCGCGGCGTTAAGATAAAAAAATAAAGGCTGCGATTTTACGCAGCCTTATTTTTATGCGCGTTTTTATTTTGCCTCAACGCCTATGGAAAGGGAATTTATCCACGATACCACGCTGTCGCGGGAGTCGCCGCCCTGGGGCGCGGACGCATCTTCATTCGGGGCGCCTGAAACGGGCGCGGCAGCTTCGCCGCCGCTTTGGCCTTCGCCCGCGTCCCCGCCGCCTGAGCAGGCGGCAAGGGAAAGAAGCATAAGGGCACACAGAAGTATAAATAAAAGTTTTTTCATGCTTTAGCACCTCCGCGGCACCTGCCCAGAAGCAAAAACACAAAGAAAACGACTATATCGACGCATACTATCGTGGCTCCCACCGGCGTGCCCGCGATTATGGAAACGAGTATGCCGAAAAGGGCGCACACGACAGACAGCACGGCGGAGCATACGGTGACCGATCTGAAGCTTTTAAAAAGACGCATGGCCGACAGGGACGGGAATATAACGAGCGCCGAGATAAGAAGCGAGCCCACAAGGTTCATGGCCACAACGATTATCACCGCTATGACTATGGCTATCATGAGATTGTAAGCGTCGGCGCGTATGCCCGTGGCCTTCGCGAAGTCCTCGTCGAAGGTGACGGCGAATATCTTATTGTAGAACAGCACGAATATTATAACGACTATCACCGAAAGCACTGCGCACATCTGCACCTGGGTGCGGTTTAGCGTCAGTATCGACGTGGAGCCGAACAGCGTGGAGCAGACGTCCCCCGTAAGGTTAGACGAGGCGGAGAACACGTTCATGATAAGATAGCCCACCGCGAGCGCGCCCACGGAGATCATGGCAACGGCGGCGTCGCCCTTTATTTTGGCGTTCTGCCCCGTTCGAAGCAGGAGCACGGCGCATACCGTCGTTATAATAAGCATAAGCGGCATATCGTTCGTAAGCTTCAGCGCCGTGGCGATGGCGAGCGCGCCGAAGGCCACATGGGAAAGGCCGTCGCCGATGAAGGAGAAGCGCTTAAGTACCAGCGTGACGCCGAGAAGCGACGAGCACAGCGCGATAAGCACGCCCACGATGAGGGCGTATCTTACGAAGGGATATTCAAAATAAAGCGAAAGCTTTGATATAAGCTCCGTCACGGCGCGTCACTTCCCTTCACATCGGTAAACACGCGGCCGGTGTCGCTCTTCAAATAGTCCGCCGTACTGCCGAAAAAGACGCTCTTTCCTATATGGAGTATCTTGTCCGCGTATTTTACGGCGGCGGAAACGTCGTGGGATATCATGATTACCGTCATGCCGTCTTTTTTGTTAAGGTCGTATATTATTCTGTACATCTCCTCCGTGACCTTCGGGTCAAGCCCCGATACGGGCTCATCTAAAAGGAGTACGCGCCCCGCCGCGCACATGGCGCGGGCAAGGAGCACACGCTGCTGCTGACCGCCCGAAAGCTCGCGGTAGCACCGCTTTGAAAGCTCCGAAAGCCCCATTTTTTCAATGTTCTCGCGGGCTGTGCGCTTTTGCTCCCTTGAGTAGAACGGGCGCATTCCCGAGCGGTTCTGACATCCCGACAGCACTATCTCCCACACGGAGGCGGGAAAGTCGCGCTGCACCTGCGTCTGCTGGGGAAGGTAGCCTATGTCGGTTGATTTAAGCGTCCCGCCGTAGCTTACCCTGCCGCGAAGCGGCGCCATGAGTCCTAAAAGCGTCTTCATGAGCGTGCTTTTTCCCGAGCCGTTCTCGCCCACGATGCACAGGTAGTCGCCTTCGTCTATATGAAAGTTCAAATCGCCGACTATTTCTCTGCCGTCATAGCCGAGCGATACGTTTTCGCATATGAGCTGTGCCATGTTTTTCTCCTTATGTAAGGGCTTCTTTTAATATATTTAAGTTGTCCTCCATTATGCCGATATAGGTCGCGCCGTTTTCCGTTTCCCGCGCGCCCGCCGACTGCATGGAGTCAAGCGTAAGTATCGTCTGATCCTTTGATGCGGTATTGTCCCTTATCGTTTCCGCGATCCGTTTGTCGGAGCTTTCTATGACCATGATATGGGAAAGCCCCAGCTCATCGACTTTTTCGGACAAAAACGTTACGGTCTCAAAGCTTGCCTCGGTCTCCGCAGAGCAGCCGACAAATGCCGCAAAGTATTCTATGCCGTAGTCGTCCGTAAGATATCGGAAGGGGAAGCGGTCGCCGAAAAGCAGGGTCTTTACGGGAGCGGCGCCGACGGCCGCCTCGTATTCGCCGTCAAGGGCGCGAAGCCGCTCCGTATAAGCCTCCGTGTTCGCCCTGTATATATCGGCGTGGTCGGGATCCGCCTCGCAGAGCCCCGCGCAGATACTGTCGCAAAGAAGCGCGGCGTTCTTTAAGGAGAGCCATATGTGCTCGTCGTATTCCGTCTCTTCCTCGCCTTCCTCGCCCTCTTCGCCTTCTTCCTCCTCGGCCTGCATTCCCTCGACGATCTCCTCATCGCGGGCGCCTTCGCCCAGCGCGTCCATAAGGTTTATGACGGTCATATCGGACGTGTCGGCTTCATTAAGCGCGTCCGCCACCCATTCGTCGGACTCGCCGCCCACATAGATGAACACGTCGCATTCGACTATCTTCGCCATGTCTTCCACGGTGGGCTGGCAGCTGTGAAGATCCACCCCGTCGTCCAGAAGGAGCGTAAGCTTGGCACCGGCGGGATTGTCGCCAAGTATCTCTCTTGTCCAGTCATACTGGGGGAACACCGTTGCAACGACGGAGAGCGCGGGCTTTTCGCCCTCGAGGGCAGCGTCCGTTTTGTCGGAGCATGCCGAAAAAACGATGACGAGCATCACTGCAGCCAAAAGAAGCGATATTAACTTTTTCATTTATGAATTGACCTCCAATTAAAATAAGAATAGCTATTGACTTCTTCTCATTTCAATTTGAAAGCTTCACCATGAGGGAGACAGGCGTGGTTTTTCGCGCCGTAAAAGCGCAGGCCGAAAAAAGAGCCGAAAAAAGCACGGCCGCAAAGACAATATGAGCCGCCGCGCCGCCCGTTTCATGGGAAAGGCCGGAAAGCAGGCCCTCGCACAGCGCGATATCGGCGCAAACGGGACAGCTTTCGCCCGCACATTCGTGGTGCGAGCGGTCTATGATGAAAACGGCGGAGCCAAGCACAAGAGCCGTTATTATAACTGCCATAATTATGGCAAGCAGGCGCTTTTTTTCGGTCACGCTTCTTCTCCCTTTCGCAAATTTGCGATTATTTCGCAAATCAGTATACCCCGGCGGAGGTGATATGTCAATTATGAGAAATGCTTTTCCCTTAAAAATGGCTTTTATACTTGTACAGAGCCCCATGTATTTGATATAATTCAATAATAAAAGCAAATCTCATTTCACAGGAGTACAGTTTATGGCTAATAAAGAGCTAATACGCAACTTCTCCATAATAGCGCACATAGACCACGGCAAATCGACGCTGGCCGACAGGCTGCTCGAGAACACCAACACGGTGGCGCAGCGCGACATGGAGGAGCAGCTTCTTGACAATATGGACATTGAGCGCGAGCGCGGCATAACGATAAAGGCCCGCGCCGTAAAGCTTCTGTATACCGCCTCTGACGGGAAGGAATACATCCTTAACCTTATCGACACCCCCGGGCACGTTGACTTCAACTACGAGGTGTCGCGCTCCCTTGCGGCCTGCGAGGGCGCGGTGCTTGTGGTGGACGCGGCGCAGGGCATAGAGGCGCAGACGCTTGCGAATACGTATCTCGCGCTGGAGAACGACCTTGAAATAGTGCCCGTCATAAACAAGATAGACCTGCCCAGCGCCGACCCCGAGCGCGTCATCCATGAGATAGAGGACGTTATAGGGCTTGACGCCCAGGACGCGCCCCGCATATCGGCAAAGATGGGCATAAACATAGAGAGCGTGCTTGAAAAGATAGTAAAGGACGTGCCGCCCCCGAAGGGCGACGAGAACAAGCCCTTAAAGGCGCTCATCTTCGACTCGTACTACGATTTATACAAGGGCATCATAATCTACGTCCGCCTTATGGACGGCGTGGTGCGCCCCGGCACGAAGATAAAGATAATGTCCACCGGAGCGGTGTTCGACGTGGTGGAAACGGGCTACTTCAAGGCGGACGGCTTTGCGCCTTCGCAGGAGCTTTCGGCGGGCGAGGTAGGCTACATCGCCGCAAGCATGAAGAACGTGTCGGACACCCGCGTGGGCGATACGGTAACGTGCGAGCCGGGGGGAGCGGATGAGCCGCTGCCGGGCTACAAGGCCGTAAACCCCATGGTGTTCTCGGGCATCTATCCCGCCGACACGACGAAATATCCCGACCTTCGCGACGCGCTTGAAAAGCTTCAGCTAAACGACGCCTCCCTTACCTTCGAGGCGGAGAGCTCCATCGCGCTGGGCTTCGGCTTCCGCTGCGGATTTCTGGGGCTTCTTCACATGGAGATAATACAGGAGCGCCTTGAGCGGGAATATAACCTTGACCTTATCACCACCGCGCCCAGCGTTATATACAAGGTGGAGAAAACGAACGGCGAGACCATATTCATAGACAACCCCACAAATTACCCGCCGCCGACGGAGATAGAAAAGGTATACGAGCCCGTCGTGAAGGCGGACATCATCGCGCCGTCGGAGTTCGTGGGAAATATAATGGAGCTCTGCCAGGAGCGGCGCGGCACCTTCAAGACGATGGAGTATATCGACTCGAACCGCGTGTCGTTAAAATACGAGCTTCCGTTAAACGAGATAATATACGACTTTTTCGATAACTTAAAGTCGCGCACCCGCGGCTACGCGTCGCTTGACTATGAGTTTTTGGGCTACGTTCAGTCCGACCTTGTGAAGCTCGACATTCTTTTGAACGGCGAGGTGGTGGACGCGCTGTCCTTCATCGTTCATACGGAGAAAGCCTACGCCCGCGCAAGAAGGATTGCGGAGAAGTTAAAGGACAACATACCGCGCCAGATGTTCGAGATACCTGTGCAGGCGGCCATAGGAAACAAGATAATCGCCCGCGAAACGGTGAAGGCGCTCCGTAAAGACGTGCTTGCCAAGTGCTACGGCGGCGATATAACGAGAAAGAAGAAGCTTCTTGAAAAGCAGAAGGAAGGCAAAAAGCGCATGAGGCGGCTTGGCACGGTGGAGGTGCCGCAGGAGGCGTTCATGTCGGTGTTGAAGCTCGATTCGTGATGCGTAAGGTCGGGCTTTACATACACATTCCGTTCTGCATAAAAAAGTGCGCCTACTGCGACTTTAAATCATACGAAAACAGCCTTGAGTACCGAGACGCATACATAGAAGCCGCGGGGCGTGAGCTTTCAGGGTACAAAGACGCGCTTAAAGGCGCGGTCGTTGACACGGTATACATCGGCGGCGGCACGCCGTCGGCGCTTTCGCCCGCGCAGATAATAAGGCTCGGGGAGCATATCCGCGCGAACGCGCCCGTGTCCCCGGACGCGGAGTTTACCTTTGAGGCGAACCCCGACACGGGCACGCGGGAGGTGTTCACGGCGGCGCGTGAGGCGGGCGCGAACCGCGTATCCATGGGGCTTCAGAGCGCGTCGGACGAGGAACTTAAGACTCTCGGCCGCCTTCACACGGTGAAGCGGTTCGAGGAGAGCTTCCGCCTTGCGCGGGAGTGCGGATTTAAGAATATAAGCGTAGATTTAATGACGGGGCTTCCGGGGCAGAGCATGGAGTCGCTTTTCGCCTCCGCGGACTTTGCCGTATCCATGGCGCCGGAGCATATATCGGCATACGGGCTTAAAATCGAGGAGGGCACGCGGTTTTATGAGATAAAGGACTCGCTTCCCCTCCCGGACGAGGACACCGAGGCCGATATGTATCTCGGTCTTACGGAATATCTTTCGGAGCGGGGATACCGCCAGTATGAGATATCGAATTACGCGAAGGACGGCTTTTACTCCCGCCACAATATGCGCTACTGGCTCGGGAGCGAATACATCGGCATAGGCTGCGCGGCCCATTCCTTCTTCGGAGGGAAGCGGTACTTTAACGCGCCCGGTATAGAGGGGTATATATCGGCGGAAAAAAGCGGACGCTCGCCCGTTATGGAGTGCGAAAGTCTTTCGCGGGAGGACATGCTTACGGAGCATATAATGCTGAGGCTCAGAACGGTGAGGGGCATACGCCACGACGAGTTTCGGGCGGCCTTCGGCTTCGGTTTTCCCGAGCGGTTCAAAGAGGAAATAGAGAAATACACGTCATCGGGGCATATGCTCTCGGACGGTGCGCACACATCGCTTACGCCCCGGGGCTTTCTTTTATCAAACAGCATAATAGCCGACATTCTTTTAAAAATCTAAATAAGGGAGGGTATTTTTATGGTAGTTCAGAGGTTCAAAACGTGCCCGCGCTGTTCCAACGGCTGCATGATCTCGTATCTTGAGGAGGCGGGGAGGATAATAACCATCAAGGGCGCGACGTGCCCGAAGGGGGAGAAATTCATCTATGAAACGGTAGCGCCGCCCGACTCGCTCGTTGACGCGGACGTATACGTAAAAAACGGCATGGTGTCCATGGCGAAGGTGAGAAGCGCGAAGCCCGTTCCGGGCCCCATGGTGGAGCAGTTCGAGAAGGCTCTGAAGAAGGCCGAGATCGAGGCTCCCATAGAGTTCGGCCAGGTGGTAATAGAGAATTTCATGGACTCCGGCATAGATATAGTTGCGAGAGCCAGCGTAAAGAAATATGTGCAGTAAGAAAAATGAAGAACGCCGGAAACGGCGTTCTTTTTTCGCCGGAACGGGTTAAGCCTTCAAAAGAATCGCTCGTGTTTAACTGCAAAGCATGGTATACTTGTTCTGAGCAAAGATGCTTTTGCAAAATCTAAAGCCTTCCCCCCCGGGGGAAGGCTTTTTTACAGTGATTTAATCCGACGGCCTTTTTTTCGTTTGGGCTTTACATTATTATGAAGGTATGATAAGATAGTAAAGAATTATTTACAATGGAGCATTATATGGGCATTTTACACGTATCAGGCCTAAGTAAATATTTCGGCGACAGGGCGATACTTAAAGGCGTGTCGTTTTCCTTGGAGCCCGGCGAGAAGGCGGGGCTTGTGGGAAAGAACGGCGCGGGCAAGACGACGCTCTTTCGGCTGCTCACGGGCGAGGAGAGAAGCGACGGCGGCAGCGTCACCTTCGGCCGCGAGGCAAAAATTTCGTACCTTTCGCAGTTCGTGACCGACGACAGACAAAAAACGCTGTGGGACGAGATGATGGGCGCGTTTTCGCGGCTCATCGAAAAGGAAAACGAGCTTGAGAGGCTGACGGAGGCGCTTTCGGGAGCGGGACTCTCCGAAGGCGAGCGCGAACGCCTCATTCTGCGCCATGCGCGGCTCCACGAGGAGTTCGAGGGCGAGGGCGGCCTTTATTATAAGAGCCGCGTCGCGGCGACATTGAAGGGGCTCGGCTTTACGGGGGAGGATTTTTCCCGCCCGCTGTCAACGCTGAGCGGCGGCCAGCTTTCAAAGCTTGCCCTTTCAAAGCTTCTTTTGTCCGACTCGAACCTGCTTCTTCTGGACGAGCCCACGAACCATCTTGACATAGAGGCCATTGAGTGGCTTGAGGATTTTTTAAGGAACTTTTCCGGCGCGTTCATTGTAATATCCCACGACAGGTATTTTCTCGACCGCGTGACAAATAAAACGATAGAGATAGACAGAGGAGAGCTTTCCGTTTTCTCCTGCCCGTACAGCGAATACCTCGAAAGAAAAGAGGGCGAGGAGGAATACATAAGGCGGCGCTACGAGAACACCATGCGGGAGATACGCCGCATTGAGGGCATCGTAAAAAAACAGCGCCAGTGGAACCGCGAACGAAACATAAAAACGGCGGAGAGTAAGCTTAAGCAGATAGAGCGCATTAAAAAGACGCTCATAGAGCCGAAGGAGCATGAAAAGCGGCTGAGCTTTTCGTTTGCGCCCGCGAAAAAGGGCAGCTTCGACGCGCTCATGTGCGAGGGTGTTGGCGTGTCATACGAGGGAGAGCCGGTGCTTTCGGACATATCCTTCGACATAACGGATAAGGAGCGCGTCTTTCTTCTCGGGCGAAACGGCTCCGGCAAAACGACGCTGCTTCGCGCCGTTATGGGCGAGATACCCCACACAGGCTCCATAAAGACGGGCGTCTCCTGCGACATTGCCTATTACGACCAGCTTGGCGGCAATATCCGCGGGGACGGCGACGTTATAAGCGAGGTGTGGGACGATTATCCCGACCTTACGGAGACGGAGGTGCGAAGCGCGCTTGCGGCGTTCCTCTTTACGGGAGAGGAGGTATTCAAGAGCGTTTCCGAGCTTTCCGGCGGCGAACGGGCGCGCATCGCGCTTTTGAAGGTGATGCTTCGCGGCGCGAACTTTTTGATACTCGACGAGCCCACGAACCACCTGGACATATATTCAAAGGAGGCGCTTGAGGACGCGCTCATAGAGTACGGCGGCACCATGCTTGTAATATCCCACGACAGGTATTTTATAAACAAGCTGTGCGACAGGATACTCTATCTTTCGGGCGGCAGGGCAAGCGATTTTTCCGGCAGCTACGATGAATTTGCGGCCCGCAGGCGGGAAGCGGAGGAAAACGCGCCGAAGTCCGAAAAGAAAGCGGACGCGAAGGCGGAATTTCTTAAAAAGAAGCAGACGCAGTCGCTCATTCGCTCCCTCGGCAACAAAATAAGCCGCGCCGAGGAGGAGATAGCCCGCCTTGAGGCGGAGCTTTCCGAAATAGAGCGCGCGCTTTCGGATTCGGACACCGCGTCCGACTATAAGAAAATGATGGAGCTTACGGGCAGGCAGGCCGAGATCAACGAAAAGCTTTCCGAAACTTATGAAGCCTGGGAAGCGCTCGGCGAGGAGCTTGCGGCCCTTTCAGATCAATAAATATCAGGAGGCAGAAAAATGAAAAAAGCTGGGGCAGTTTCGGTCATACTTATTCTGACCATGATAATATCGCTTTTCACCTTTGCGGGAGCGGAGTATAAGACGAGCGAGTGGGCCGTGCCTGAGGTGTCGGCGTTCGAGGGAGAGGGGCTTTTGCCCGCGGGCTTCCCCGAGGACCTTACCGCCGGGGTGAACCGCGCCGAGTTCGCGGCGCTGGCCGTTTCCGTATACGAAAAGTGCGAGGGGGCGATAACCCCGGACACGGGAAGCCGCATATTCGACGACACGGACGACATCAATGTGCTGAAGGCTTATAAAATAGGCGTCGTAAACGGCGTGTCGGCGACCGAGTTCATGCCCGAACGCGGCATAACGCGCCAGGAGATGTGTACGATGATGTCGCGCCTTATGGACGCGCTCGGTGTGAACGCCCCGGTTACGATGCAGTATATCTACTTCGACGACGGTGACGACATAGCCGACTGGGCAGACGGCGCGGTGCAGCTTATGTATAAGCTGGGCATTGTAAAGGGCGTAAGCGACAGCGCGAAGGTCGCGGTCATAGCTCCCCTTTCCGGCGCTACCCGAGAACAGGCGTCCGTCATGGTATGGCGCCTTTATAAGGGATACATCGCGCCCGATGCACAGAGCGGCACACAGACGCAGACGGTGCGCACCGGTGTTGCCGTAAGCGAGAACTCCCGCGTGGCGGCGGGCGACTACACCTCGTTTTATATAGACAACACGGGCGTGCTCTACGCCTGGGGCAGAAACGACAAGTATCAGCTGGGCCTCGACGTAAACGACCACATAACGGGCGCGCGCCGCGTGGCCCAGAACGTATCGGCAGTTGCGGCGGCGGGCTCCCACGGCTATTATATAACGGGCGGCACGCTCTACGCTTTCGGCGACGGCAAAACGCCCCATGTCATGCTTGAGAACGTGCGCTATGTGCTGGCGCAGCGAAACAGAACGTATGCCATAACGAAGGGCGGCGCGCTCTACGCCTGGGGCGAGGGCGATTTATATACGCTGGGCACCGGAAGCGAGGCGGACGTTTATACGCCTGTGAAGGTGCTGGACAACGT
>JAFOLN010000142.1 GCA_017419325.1 Clostridia bacterium | reverse complement strand
TCATTGCGACTATAAATGGCGCGCCGGAACTTCGCATTAAGTAACGCCTCGCGGAAAGGGGCGTAAGCATCGTCCCCGAGAGCGAGGGGCGTGGGGACGGGGGAGCGGCCAGCTCCCCGGCAATTTTGGTACGTCCGGGGCCCCCGGAAAATACGCGCAGCGGATTTTTCGGGGTGGTCTTGGTTTCCAAAAGTACGCCCCGCCGGCAGGCGACCAAAGTCTTTAGAACCGTGGTTCTAAAAAGAAATGTTGTTTAAGCAGAAAAACTGCTTTGCAAATATGCAAAAAGTGATTTCCAAGTCTTCAGAACGAAGTTCTGAAAAACACCCTCCCTTTTGCTTTTTTAAACAAATTGTGCTAAATGCATTGAAATCTCCGGAGGATATTTGTATAATATATTGTGATATTTTTTATAAAGTCAACCGGCATTTTAAAACAAATATTTATATAAAAAGGGAGGCAGGCAGTATGAAAAAAACAAAAGGTGCGCTTCTGTTCATCAGCGGCATACTGATAGGAAGCATACTCGCGGGCACGGCCATCGGCGCGGGTATCTCTGCGCAGCGTTCGACGCAGACGGTCTACGTTGACGGCAGCCGCGTCGAGCTTGAAACATACCTTATAAACGACAGCAACTACGTCAAATTGAGAGACGTGGGACGCGTCATCGACTTCAACGTATACTGGGACGGCAGCGCGGTGCAGATGCAGTCGAAGGCTCCGTATACGGGCTCGGCTCCGGGCGGCAATACGGCGGCGTATCCGGTCAGCGCGGGCGTATCCGAGCAGACCGCCGTCGACACGGCGCTTTCCAACGCGGGCTTTGCGCGCTCGGACGTAACGGCGCTCACCGTAAATCAGGACTACGAGGACGGCGCGGCCGTATATGACGTGAAGTTCTTCTATGGCGGCGTTGAATACGAATACGAGATAGACGCCTCGACGGGCGCGATACGCGGCGTCGACATCGATTACGAAAAGACCGCATTCTCCGAGAGCGACATAGGCCGTGAGGCGGCCGTTTCAAAGGCCCTCACCGCGGCGGGCTTCTCCCGCACGCAGGTGACCCGCCTCACCGTAAAGAGCGGCACTGAGAAAGGACGCGCCGTATACGAGGTCGAGTTCGTTGTAGGCGGGTTCGAGTATGAATACGACATAGACGCGGCGACGGCGGAAATCGTCGGCTCCGACATCGACAGCGAAAGGAATTAAGGTGATAAAATGAAAAAACGGACTTCGGGAAAAAGCGCGCTTTGCCTTGTGCTTGCGCTCGCTTTCATAATTACGCTCCTTCCCGGCGCGGCGCTCGCGGCTCCCGCCGAAAGCGCGGCCGTTAATTATGACAGAAACGGCGCTCTTATAGACGGGGACAACCTCCCCGGCGTATACGCCGTAAAGGCTCAGAAGGGCGACCGCGCCCTTACCATGGGCATACCCTCGGTTGCAAAAGGCAACCTTGAAAACGGCCCCACCACGGAATCGCCCGCCATCATAACGGCGGCGGCGGTACCCTATGAGGTAAAGACGGGCGCGGCGGAGTTCACGCCGATACCGGGCGGCTCCCTCTACGCGCCTTACAGCTACTTCCGCTATAAGATCATAGAGGAAGCGAACCCCAACGGCGCGGGCGGCACCCATAAGAAGATGTCCGGCTACGACGGGACATACTACATCCTTCGCGTAGACGTAAGCGACCTTATAGCAAACGCCCCCGAGGGCAGCTACCTCCACGTAAAGCAGGACGGCAACAAGGCGCTCCTCGTTGCCATCGGTCAGACCCTGGGCGAAGGCTCCGCCTTCTTTATCGACTCCACGGGCAGCAAGGCCGGCGCGTATTCTCTTGACAACGCCGCCGCTGCCCTTAAGGACAAGGACGGCTTCGATACCGAAACGCCGTACATAGACGTTATCCTCATATCCTCCGGCACGGTCATAGCAGGCGCGGACACGGGCAGCACCGACCCCACCATACCGACGGCCGACGTGGGACTTTCCTTCTACGTTGACCAGGTGGGCGACTACGACCCGTCCCTCGTATACGACCCCGCGGCCCCCGCTCCCACCGACCCCAACGCTCCCACTCACGAGCAGCTCATGATGAAGAAGTACTACGATGAGAGCAAGGTAACGGCGGACGATATAACGAGCTACACCGTAAAGGGCTCCGACCTTGAAATAGAAGTAAAGGTGGAGGACACGGACGCCGAGCCCGAGTTCTGGTCCTTAAGAAAGGCCATGGCATGGCAGGACTACAACGGCGTGCCGATAAAGCTCATCTGCGAGGTGCCCGTGCTTGAGGGCCTCACCGTCGAGGGCACGGACGCGGCCTCCCGCCACGTCGTTCTGGACGTAAACAGCTTCGATATACAGGTGGCGAACCACCAGTCCACGAACGCCGCGGCCATCACGGTATCAAACGCCACGTTCGAGATAAGCGACCGCTCCAACACCACCGGCGCGGAGCTCGCGGTGGGCAACAACGCGAATATGCTCATAAAGAGCGGCGGCAAGCTCGTCATCGACGAAACGTGCCAGCTTGAAATAGAATACGACGCCGCTTCGACCACCGCGGCGGAGGGAGAGACCGCTCCAAAGACGCCCGACTTAAAGAACGGCATAATCGTCATTGAGGACGGCGGCGAAATAGAGAACAACGGCATAATCACAATAGAGGGCACCGAGGGCAAGCCCATAGACCCGGCAATGCCCGCCCAGCGCGACGCTCAGGACGCCGTTATGAACATACTCCCCGGCGCGACGCTCACGAATAACGGCTGCCTTCTCATAAACGGCGCCCTTTATAACCTGGGCACCATCGTAAACAACGGCAGATACAGCGACGTTATCGAGTCCACCGACCCCGACAAGGGAAATTACACCTACCATAAGGGCATTCAGCTCTCCTGGAAGGACGACGTGACCCAGAACACCACCACCATGGGCACCCTTGCCATAGGCATGGACGAAAACGGCGGCACCGACAGCGCCGCGGGCGCAAAGCTCGTAAACACGGGCGATATCGTGCTGATACCCGGATATCTCGATATCTACGGTCAGATGGAAAACAGCGGCACGCTCTATATCTGCGCAACGGACGAGGCCATAATCCCCGTGCTCCCCACGCCGGACAAGCCCACCGTTACTGAAAAGCGCGTAAATCTGGGCTCTCCCGTCCCGAGCTACTTCTCGATAAGCGGCGGCGCTTACTTTACGAATACCGGCACGGTGACCGCAGCCAGGGCAGAGATAGTAAACAACGGCAGAACGGGCGCTCTGAGCCTTGACGTGCCCGAAAAGTTCCTGTCACGCTTGAATCTCTTCATCGCAGGCGACGCGGAGAACGCGGGCTCAATAAAGGTAAACGAGGTAAACCTCTACGGCAATATGACAAACAGCGGAAAGGTTGAAGACAAGGTCATATTATGCGCGGACGATGAGACCTCGGGCGTATTTGAAAACAGCTCCGCCGACAAAGCGGAAAAGGTATATAACGGCGCGAAGACCGTTGTCGGCGACACCGACGTATGGCGCTACGGCGGCGACCCCACGCTCACCGTCACCCCCGCCGAACAGTCGGTAAAGAGCGGCGACGTCATAAAATGGAACGTGACGGCAAGCTCCTCCATGCCCGGCCGGGACGTAACGTACCTCATCCATATCAGCGAGATGAATCCCTATAAGGAGATAGCCCAGGTGACGATAGACGCCGATACTCCCACCGAGATAGCAAGCGTTATCGCCCCGTTCAAAAACGCCCGCGTGCTTTATACCCTGTCCATAGACGGCACCAACGGCGACTCTGCCGAATCGGCGGCCGTGACCGTGGAATCCTCCGATATGACGGCTCCCGCATCTGTAGAGGGCCTCGAATACAACGGAAAGCCGCAGACGCTTATAACGTCGGGCAGCATACAGGGCGAGGGCAGAATCCTTTATAAGCTCGGCGACAGCCCCGACTATTCCGACACGCTCCCCACCGCGACGGACGCGGGCATATACGCGGTCTATTATATGCTGGAGGGCGACCCCTCGACCGAAATGTGCACCTACACCACGATAGCGAAAAAGCACGCCGAGATAAGCGCCGATGACGTTTCGTCGGCTGTCGGCGCACCGCTTGGCGAGCTTACGTATACCGTAAGCGGCGCAGTAGGCAGCGATACTCTGGGCGACGTAAGCCTTACGACCGACGCCGACGCCGAAACGGCGGGCACATACACCGTGACCGCAGAGATAACGAACGCGAACGAGAATTACGACGTAACCGTAAACAACGGCGCTTACACCGTTTCCGAAAACGAATTTGCCGTGACGGCGAAGGACAAACACGGCGTATACAGCGACGAAGCAACGTACAAGGGCTTCAACATCGAAGTGACGGCTCCGCAGGGCGCGAAGACATATTACAGCACCGCGACGCCGCTTACCTCGGAGAATTACACCACCTCGGGCCTTGAAACGCTCGTAAATCTCCCCGCGGGCGCGGGCACCCACACCGTTTACTACTATGTGACCGACGGCACGAACGCCGTAAGCGGTCAGAAGCACGTTATCATAGACAAGGCCGAGCAGGCGGCTCCCACGAATCTGTCCACGGCTCCCGAGACCGTAAAGGGCTCCGCGGACGGCAGGATCACGGGTCTTAAGCCCCGCGAGGCGGAATACCGCCCGGCAGGCAACAACGGAAGCTACGCCATGGCATATAACGAGTCCGTATTCGTTCCTGCGGGCACGTATCTCGTAAGAAAGCCGGGCGACGAGAACCACTTCGCAAGCCCCGACGCCTCCGTGACCGTTTCACAAGGCCCGGCCATCACCGTGACATTCGACTCTAACGGCGGCAGCGCCGTTGCAAGCGTCGGCGGCCTCGCCTTCGGCGACCTTGTGGCGCAGCCCCAGCCTCCCATCCTGGACGGCTACACATTCGCGGGCTGGATGCTCGGCGACAAGAGATTTGACTTCTCCACCCCCGTAACGTATGACATTACCCTCACCGCCGCATGGAACAAGAAAAGCTCCGGCGGCGGAGGAGGCGGCGGCGGTGGCGGCGGCTCGTCCTCCTCGTCCGCAAGCACCGTAACGCTTCCCCAGGCATCCGAGGGCGGCACTGTTTCCTCCGACCGCGCATCCGCAAAGACGGGCGAAACGGTAACGCTCACCGTTAAGACGAACCCCGGCTATACCTTAAAGGGCATATCCGTAACAGACCAGAGCGGCAGCGCGGTACCCGTATTCGAGAACCCCGACGGCACGTACACTTTCAAAATGCCCTCCACCGACGTAAAAGTGGCTCCCGTATTCGAGAAGGAAGGTAGCGCGGACGCGGGCAAATACGGCGCGTTTACCGATCTCGGCGCGGACGCATGGTATAAGGACGGCGTTGACTGGTGCCTTGAGAACGGTCTTATGAACGGCGTAAGCGGCGACCTCTTCGCTCCGAACGCCGACACGAGCCGCGCAATGATAGTGACCATGCTGTGGCGCATGGAGGGACAGCCCGAGGGCGGCGAAAACGTATTCGCCGACGTGCCCGCTCAGAGCTGGTACACCGGCGCCGTTTCGTGGGCCGCTTCAAACGGCATCGTAAACGGCATAAGCGAAAGCGAATTTGCCCCCGACACGCCCATCACCCGCGAGCAGCTTGCGGCAATACTTTACCGCTACGCTCAGACTAAGGATCAGGGCTTCAAGGGCGCATGGATGTTCCGCCTTGAGAATCCCGACGCGGGCGACATATCGGAATACGCATATGAGCCCATGTGCTGGATGGTAATGAACGAAGTCATAAGCGGCATGGACAACGGCAGCCTCGCGCCCGCACAGAGCGCGACACGCGCACAGGTCGCAACGATGATGATGCGCTTCTGCACGAAGCTTGCAGGCTGAAAATAAGCATAAAAAGTGCGGCTCACCTTAAGTGAGCCGCACTTTTGTTCGTTTGGGACGCTTACGCCATGGGCGCGAGCGTCTTTTTTTCAATCCTTCTCATAAGTATATGCGTAACGAAAGCCGAAGCCCCTTCAGCTATGGGAAAGGCAAGCCACAAGAGCCATACGGGCGCGCCCCCCGCCGTGACCATATGCGAAAAAAGAAGCTCCAGCGGGATTATGAATATGATCTGCCTCAGCGCGGCGGAAAAGAGCGCCGACATGCCGCTTCCAAGCGACTGGAACACGCCCTGATACGTTATGCTTATTCCCGCGAATATGAAGCTTACCGATACTATGCGCATAGCCCCGATGCAGAGCGCCTCCGTATCCCCCGTGAGGGCGAAAACGCCCGCGAAGGGACGCGCGAACACCTCTAAAAGCACGAGCGCCGCCGCCATGAGCACAAGCGTATATATCATGCCGTACTTTACGGCGTCGTTTATGCGTTCGCGGCTTCTCATGCCGTAGCCGAATGAGATTATGGGCGTTACCGCGTCACGAAGGCCGAAGCAGATAAAGAGCACGAACTGCTGCACCTTGAAATAAAGGCCGAAGGCGGTGACCACCGCCTCGTCTATTCGCACAAAGATAAGGTTAAGAAGATACGTCATAACGGAGAGCAGCGCCTGCGCTATGATCGCGGGCAGTCCTATGGCGTATATCTCCTTTATTATTTCGGCGCGGGGGCGAAGGAAGCGGGGGCTGTTTTCCACTTCTTTGTTCTTTATCACATGAAATATTATCGCCGCCGCGGCCGAGGCGAACTGCCCGATAACGGTGGCCCACGCCGCGCCGCGAACGCCCATCTCGGGGCAGCCCAAAAGGCCGTATATGAGTATGGGGTCGAGCACGATATTGGTAATCGCGCCGATTATCTGCGCTATGGTCGAAAAAAGGGATCGTCCCGTAGCCTGAAGCGCCTTCTCAAAGACGCCGAAGAACACGATGCCCGCGGGCAGTATGCAGCATATGGAGAGGTACTCTGTCCCCATCCCCGTTATAAGCGGCGACGACGTCTGTGACGCGATGTAGGCGTTCGTGCCGAATATGCCGAATAGCATGAATACGCACGTCATTATAACGCCCAGCACCACGGCGTTCCCCACGGCGCGGTTCGCCTTTTCGTAATTCTTCTGCCCCAGGCTCTTTGAGAGAAGCACGTTAAGCCCTATGCCCGTGCCTATGGCCGCCGAGGCCATGAGTATCTGCACGGGGAACGCAAGCGTCAGCGCGTTTATGGCCTCCTCGCCATGCTCCTTCATGTTGGAAACAAAGGCGCTGTCCACGATATTGTAAAACCCCTGAAGCACCATGGAAAGTATCATGGGCACGCCCGTTATGACGATAAGGCGGCTCACCCTTTCGGTCGC
>JAFOLN010000141.1 GCA_017419325.1 Clostridia bacterium | reverse complement strand
TCCTGTATCCATATCTCGCGCTTGCCCACATCGTCCCAGTAGATGCGGTGGGAAACGCAGGCTTCCATCATGGCGTCGTATGCCCAGTGGTCCTCGGGCAGGTCGGGGAAGATCTGCTTAAAGTCGTAGGGCGTTACTATCTGATTCGTTATGGAATTGATAAGTCTCGTATTCTGAAGGATGGAGGAGCTGTCAAGCTCTCTGTTGTACACGCGGTTCATCGTTGCCGCAACCTCGGCGCGGGTCAGTATCCTGTCGGGGCCAAAGGTGCCGTCGGGGTAGCCCTTCATGAAGCCGCGGATTACCATCGTATTTATCGCGCCCATAGCCCAGTGACCGTCGATGTCGGGAGCCTTAACGGTGCTTATGTTCCTTACGAACTTCTGAGTGCGCACTACAACCTCGGCAAGCTCCGCGCGGGTCAGCACACCGTCAGGACGGAAGGTGCCGTCGGGGTAGCCGTTCATAAAGCCTCTGTATACGAGGAAGTTTATCTGCTTGAAGTACTCATGATCCTCTGACAGGTCGGAGAAGTTGGTGAAATTCTGAATATGCACGTTCTTCGTGTTGCTGTTGAGCAGGTTGAAGATAACATTCGCAAGCTCGCCGCGGGTTATGGGCTGGTCGGGCTTAACGTAGGTGTCCTTGCCGTCCTTGTAGACGTTCATGTATTTATAGTGATCGAGATCCGTATTCTGCAGATACGACGCCCCTGCGGGGATCAGGCATGCAAAGGCCATTACAAGACATAAAATCAGTGCAATTTTTTTCTTCATTATTAAAACTCCTTTCGTTTGCTGCTTATATGATACTACACCAAAATTGAATTGTAAATAATAATTTACTTAATTTTGCCCGCCGCACCGACAAGCGCGCCGAATATCCTCCGGGAGGCTTCGCTTTTATGAAAATCCAGCTCCGGGTGCCACTGAACGGCCAGCACAAAGCGCGCGTCCGTCTTTTCGGCGGCTTCGATGATGCCGTCCGCCGCCTTTGCCGACGCGGTGAGCCCCCGCCCGAGCGTCTTTATCCCCTGATGGTGATAGCTGTTTACAGAAAGCGTCTCTTCTCCCGTGACGGCGTGAAGAAGGGAGCCTTTGTTTATGTAAACCTCATGGACTCCCCTGTCGTAGGGCGGCTCCATCTGGTGCGTCACCCCGGACGGACACTGTGTCGGTATGTCCTGATAGAGCGTACCGCCGAAATACGCGTTCATAAGCTGAATGCCGCGGCAGATGCCGAGAACCGGCTTGCCCCGGCCGAGCGCCTCCCGTAGGAGCGCGTACTCCATCGCGTCGCGCGCCTTCGATATCTCGCCGCACCTATCCGACGCCGCCTCGCCGTAGAGCGCGGGGTCAACGTCCTGCCCGCCGGTGAGTATGAAGCCGTCCATCTGCTTCACAAGGGTGCGTATGTCATCCGCGTCCGCCGTAAGCGGGAGCATGACGGGGATGCCTCCCGCGCCGTGCACGCCGTCCATATAGCCGGGTATCATCCAAAGGCTGTTTTTCTCGCTGTCAAAAAGAGGCACAAGGCCGATTAAAGGCTTCATGGTATCACATCCGTATGAAAAAATACAAGGCGCTCCGAACCTTGCGAAACGCCTTTGTTACGCTATTGATATTATCAGATATACGCGCCTTTGTCAACCGCCCCGCGGACGCTCACGCGTCCCCGCCCGGAAAATATATGCTCCGCAGATTCTCCGGCATCGAGGCGAACATCATTTCCACCGCGGTGCGCGACGGCGTTATATTGTCATTAAAAAGCCACTCCCGCGTCATGCCAAGCGTGCCGTAGCAGTAGAGGCGTATGCTGTACTCCGTCTGCGTATCCAGCCTGTCCGCGCCCGTTTTCGCCATGGCAAGCTGTCGGTGGCGTTTAACGAAGTATTCCAGCATATACTGCCACGAGGCGTTCTGCGAGTTGTCTTCATATGCCCGCTTGTAAAAAATCATGCCTCTTTTCATGTTGTCGAGGGCTCTCGCGGCAGACTCGACCGAGATGATGTCCGTGTCGTATGCCGAGGTAAATATCATCCACGCCACAAGGTCGTATTTGTCCCTGAAGTGATAATAGAACGTGGGGCGCTCTATCTCGGCCGCCCTGCATATCTCGGTCACGCGTATCTTTTCGATGGACTTCTTCTCCATGAGCTTTCTCATTTTTTCGGCTATCCATATCTTCGTCCGCTCCGCCATGGCACGCCTCTTTTCTTACAGAATATCGTTTATGTAAGATATTCTATCATAAATACGGTTCTGTATCTATGATTTTCGGAAAAAATCCGTAAAATAAAGACAGATAACAAAAACACAATTAAGAAAGGCGGATAAATATGAACTTTTTAGAGCTTGCAAAGAAAAGATACGCGGAGAGATTTTTTGACCCCCGTCCCATAGAACAGGAGAAGCTCGACATGATACTTGAGGCGGGACGTGTTTCTCCCACCGCGAGAAACCAGCAGCCCCAGAGGTTTTATCTCATAAGAAGCGAAGAGGCGCGCGAAAAGCTTAAGACCGTGACGCGCTATCATTACAACGCGCCGCTTATGATACTCGTCTGCTTCGACAAGGATACCGTATGGAAGCACCCCGGCGACAGCTTTTTCAAGGACTACAACTCCGGCGAACAGGACGCAAGCATCGCGGCGACTACCATGATGTACGAGGCGGAGGATCTGGGCGTTCACACCATATGGGTAAGAGACTTTGATTCAAAAAAGGTAGTGGAAACCTTCGGTCTTCCCGAAAATATAATGCCCGTGATGCTTCTGGGGCTCGGCTACCCGAACGACAGAGCGAAGCCGAACGGCTGGCATTTCAAGAGAAACCCCATCGAGGATTTCGTAAGAGAGCTGTAAGGAGAAGCATATGCATTTTACGGACACGGTTTACAGAAACCCATATTGGCCCACGTTCCCCCTGCTTCAGATAACGCAGGGCTGCACGCATAACAGCTGCAAATTCTGCACGATGTACCGCGACGTGCCGTTTCGCCTGCAGCCGACAGAGTGGATAGAGGAGGACCTTCGTGAGCTTGCGATGCTTTCGCCCGACGCAAAGACGATACAGCTTCTCTCCGCAAACCCGCTCTGCATGACGTATGACAAGCTTGCCCCCATACTTGAAATGATAAACAGGTATCTCCCGAAGATGGAATACATCTACGCCGCAATGCGGGTGACCGATATAAAGAACAAGACGGTAAGCGAGCTTAAAGGCTTACGGGAGCTGGGGCTTCGCGAAATATCGCTGGGCGTTGAAAGCGGCGACGACAGGACGCTTGAGCGCATAAACAAGGGCTACCGCGCGGCCGATATTACAGAGCAGTGCCGCAAGCTTGAGGCGGCGGGCATAGATTACTGGATGACGTTTTTAAACGGCGCGGGGGGGAAGGAATTAAGCCATGACCACGCCGTAAACTCCGCGAAGGTTTTCAGCAGCCTTAACCCCATGGTGGTGGGCACCGGCGGGCTTACGCTCTTCGAGGGCACGCCGCTTCTTACACAGGCGCGGCGCGGCGAATTCGAGCCGCTGTCCGAGGCGGAAATGCTTGCGGAGCTTAAGACCTTCGTTGAAAACCTCACCTGCGACTGCTATTTTATAACTCACCACACCTCCGGCGCGCAGCTTACGGGGCCGGATTTCCTCGAAAGAAAGCCGCGCATCATCGCGTCGCTTGAATATGAGATAAAGCACGGAGACATGGAAAGGCTTGCGTATGTGAGGAGCCGCAAGACCTCGCTCTGAGGGCGCCGCATATATAAAAAAATCGCCAAGGCGTTGCCTTGGCGATTTTTATTTTAATTTATTACTGCTCTGCAAGCTTCTTTAAAGCTTCATACCGCTCTCTCGAATCCTGCTCTGCGTACTCGAAGAGTACCTTTGCACGCTCGGGGAAGTTTCTTACGAGCGAGGTGTAACGAACCTGAGAACCGATGAAGTCGCGGTACGGCTTCGTGGGAGCCTTGGAGTCAAGGGTGAACGGATTCTCGCCGGTCGCCTTCTTTCTCGGGTCGTAACGGAAGTTGAACCAGTAGCCCGACTCAACAGCCGCCTTAGTCTCGCGCTGTGCGAAGCCCATGCCTGCCGTCATACCGTGGTTGATGCACGTTGCGTATGCGATGATGATGGAGGGGCCTTCATAGCTCTCTGCCTCAACGAGCGCCTTTACGCACTGGTTGTAGTCGGAGCCCATAGCGATGGACGCTACGTATACGTTGCCGTAGGACATTGCTATGCCTGCTAAGTCCTTCTTTCTGTTAGCCTTGCCGGCAGCCGCGAACTGAGCAACGGCGCCTCTCGGGGTGGACTTGGAGGACTGGCCGCCCGTATTGGAATAAACCTCGGTATCGAATACGAGGATGTTTACGTTCTCGCCGGATGCGATTACATGGTCGAGACCGCCGAAGCCGATATCGTATGCCCAGCCGTCGCCGCCGAATATCCACATGGACTTCTTAGCCATGTATTCCTTATCCTTTAAGAGCTCAGCCTTCTGAGCCTTCTCGGTGTCGTTCTTCGGAGCGTATGCTTCCAGAGCCGCAACAAGCTCAGCCGTCTTATCCATGGAGGTCTTGCTGTTCTTTGCAGCGTCCTTCCATTCGGAAACAAGCTTTGCCAGAGCCGCGTCGCCGCTGGACTGTGCCAGAGCGTCGGCTATGCCGGTAAGACGTGCGCGGATGTGCTCTGCGCCGATGTACATGCCGAGACCGTACTCCGCGTTATCCTCGAACAGGGAGTTGGACCATGCGGGGCCGCGTCCGTCGTGGTTCTTCGTGTACGGAGTGGAGGGTGCCGAGCCGCCCCAGATGGACGAGCAGCCGGTTGCGTTTGCTATATATGCTCTCTCGCCGAAGAGCTGAGTTACGAGCTTTGCGTAAGGAGTCTCGCCGCAGCCTGCACATGCGCCGGAGTATTCGAGCAGCGGCTGAACGAACTGCGAACCCTTAACGGTATCTCTTGCGAAGGGAAGCTCCTTGGGTGCAAGCTTAACTGCGTAGTCATAAGCTGCCTGCTGGGGCATCTGGCTTTCGATGGGCTTCATGGTGAGCGCCTTGCCGCCCTTGTTGCCGGGGCAGATATTAGCGCAGTTGCCGCAGCCCGTGCAGTCGAGCGGGGAAACCGAGATGGAGAACTGAAGACCGTCAACGCCCTTGCCTACAAACTTGGGAGCGTACTTCGTGTCTGCGGGAGCCTTTGCTGCCTCGTCCGCCGTGTAAACTATCGGGCGGATAGCCGCGTGGGGACAAACGATTGCGCAGCGGTTGCACTGTGCGCAGTTCTCGGGAGTCCATTCGGGAACGTCAACTGCGATGCCGCGCTTCTCGTAAGCCGCGCTGCCCACCTCAAGATGACCGTCCTCACGTCCCATGAAGGTGGAAACGGGGAGCTTGTCGCCCTTTAAGTGAGTTACGGGCATGAGTATCTTCTCGATGAACTCGGGAACATCCTTCTTTACGGGAGCCTCTGCCTTTGCGTTCTTCCACGACTCGGGAACGTTTACCTTCTTCGCGCTGGAAACGCCGCGGTCGATAGCGTCGCAGTTCATCTTTACGACCTTGTCGCCCTTTGCGCCGTAGGTCTTTTCAACTGCAGCCTTCATGTATTTAACTGCGTCGTCAATCGGGATTATGTTGGCAAGCTTGAAGAACGCAGCCTGAAGCACCATGTTTATGCGGTTGCCGAGGCCAAGCTCTCTTGCTATCTTAACGCCGTCAACGATGTAGAAGTTTATGTTGTTGTTTGCGATGTAAGCCTTCATCTCGCCGGGGAGCTTTTCGTCAAGCTCGCTTTCCTTCCATACGGTGTTGAGAAGGAAGGTTCCGCCGGGCTTAATGTCGCCTATCATGTCATACTTGTAAACGTAGCTCTGGTTGTGGCATGCAACGAAGTCAGCCTTGTCGATAAGATAGGTGGACTTTATCGGCTTCTTGCCGAATCTCAGATGCGACGTGGTGATGCCGCCGGACTTCTTCGAGTCATACGAGAAGTAAGCCTGAGCGTACATATCGGTGTTGTCGCCGATTATCTTTATGGAGTTCTTGTTCGCGCCTACCGTACCGTCGGAGCCGAGACCCCAGAACTTGCAGGAGATGGTGCCCTCGGGAGCGGTGTCGATATCCTCGGTAACGGGGAGCGAAAGGTTCGTTACGTCGTCCACGATGGAGATGGTGAAGTTCGCCTTCGGAGCTTCGGCCTTTAAGTTCTCGTATACGCTTAAGATGTGGGAAGGCGTGGTGTCCTTCGAGCCGAGACCGTAGCGGCCGTTTACGATAACGGGAGCGTCCTTCTTGCCTGCGAATGCAGCGCATACGTCAAGATAAAGGGGCTCGCCGATGGAGCCGGGCTCCTTCGTTCTGTCGAGAACGGCTATCTTCTTCGCGCTTGCGGGGAGTTCCTTTAAGAAATGCTCAACGGAGAAGGGTCTGTAAAGTCTTACCTTGAGAAGACCCACCTTTTCGCCTCTTGCGTTCAGGTAATCTATCGTCTCTTCGATGGTGTCGCATACGGAGCCCATCGCTATGATAACGCGCTCTGCGTCGGGGGCGCCGTAGTAGTTGAACAGCTTGTAGTTCGTGCCTATCTTCGCGTTTACCTTGTCCATGTATTCCTGAACAAGTGCGGGGAGCGCCATGTAGAAGCGGTTCGACGCCTCGCTTGCCTGGAAGAATATGTCGGGGTTCTGAGCGGTACCTCTGAGTATCGGACGCTCGGGGTTCATGGAAGACTTTCTGAACGCGTCAACCGCATCAAAGTCGAGCATATCTCTTAAGTCCTCATCGTCCCATACTTCGATCTTCGATATCTCGTGAGAGGTTCTGAAGCCGTCAAAGAAGTGTATGAAGGGAACTCTTCCCTTTATAGCGGAAAGATGCGCTACTGCGCCGAGGTCCATGACCTCCTGCGCGTCGTTCGAGCAAAGCAGAGCAAAGCCCGTCTGACGGCATGCCATAACGTCGGAATGGTCGCCGAAAATGGAGAGCGCATGAGTGGATATTGCTCTTGCCGATACGTTGAGTACGGCGGGGAGCATCTCGCCTGCTATCTTGTAAAGATTCGGTATCATAAGGAGCAGACCCTGTGAAGCCGTATAAGTCGTAGTAAGCGCACCGGATGCAAGCGAGCCGTGCAGCGCGCCTGCTGCGCCGCCCTCCGACTGCATCTCAACGACCTTAACTTCCTGACCGAATAAATTCTTTTTGCCATTTGCCGCCCATTCGTCCGTAAGTTCTGCCATTACGGAAGAAGGGGTGATGGGGAATATTGCGGCAACCTCAGAAAACGGGTACGACACCCACGCCGCCGCGGTATTGCCGTCCATAGTTTTTTTAGCTCTCGCCACGTGAAATACCTCCTAAACTATTCGGATATAAAATCCCATTGTAAAATAACATTGTGACTGCATTTTATCATTTTTATTTATATAAGTAAATACTTTTTTAACGAAAAAATTTTCTTTTGCGCGTTTTCACGCGATTTCTTTCATTTTTATAAAAAATCACCGATTTTTCTGCTGTTTTTAGTTCATTTTTGCATATAATGCGGCCCCGAATATCAAAACCGCCGCAAATTTACGTATTTCCCATGGTGAAACTCACATCCCCGAAAAATACTTCCTGTCAAGGCTCCGGTATGAGATGGCCTCAAGGATGTGCTTTACCTCTATGTCCGCCTTGCCGTCAAGGTCGGCTATCGTCCGCGACACTCTCAGTATCTTGTCGTGGGCGCGGGCGGAAAGGGACAGCTTCTCGAATGCGTTCTTCATGACCTCGTTCTCCTTTTCGCCGAGGCGGCAGAACTCGCGTATCTGCGAGGACGTAAGCCTGCCGTTAAAGCGTGTGGACGTGCCGCGGAAACGCTCCTTTTGTATCTCGCGGGCGCGGTTCACGCGCTCGAGCACCCGCTTAGACGTCTCGGCCGCCTCCCTCGAGGAGAGCGCCTCATAGGGCACGGGGGCCGTTTCAAGATGCAGGTCTATTCTGTCGAGAAGGGGGCCCGATATCTTCGAAAGATACTTCGTTACGGAAAGCTCCGAGCAGGTGCATTTTCTCGTGGGATGGCCGAGGTACCCGCAGCGGCAGGGGTTCATGGCGCACACAAGCATGAAGTCGCAGGGGTATGTTATGGTGCCGCCCACGCGGGTTATGGTCACCTTGCCGTCCTCAAGGGGCTGGCGCAGTATCTCAAGGGCGTTCTTCTGAAATTCGGGCAGCTCGTCAAGAAACAGCACGCCGTGATGGGCAAGGGACACCTCACCGGGGCGCGGAATCTTGCCGCCGCCGGAAAGCCCCACCGCCGATACGGTGTGATGGGGCGAACGGAAAGGTCTTATGGATATCATGGGCGAGTTCTCCGAAAGCATGCCCGCAACGGAGTACACCTGTGTTACGTCGATGGCCTCCTCAAAGGTGATGGGCGGCATTATCGTCGGTATGCGCTTTGCAAGCATGCTCTTGCCGCTGCCCGGCGAGCCTATCATAAGCACGTTGTGAAAGCCGGAGCAGGCAATCTCAAGGCCGCGCTTTACGCTGTCCTGCCCGCGTACCTCGGAGAAGTCGCCAAGTATTTCCGACGGGTCGCTTATCTCAAAGGGCACGTTCTCGGCGGGGGAAATCATCTCCTGCCCGAGGAGATGCGCGTAAAGCTCGTTTAGGTTCTTTACGCCGTAGACCTCTATGCCCGCGACGGCCGACGCCTCGCGCATATTCTCATAGGGCACGAAGAGCCGCTCTATGCCCATCTTCATTGCGCCTATCGTCATGGGGAGCACCCCGTCTATGCGGCACACCCTGCCGTCAAGCGAAAGCTCGCCCACGAAGGCGGCCTTCTCTGTGGCGGAGGCGTCTATTCGCCCCTCAAGGAGCATTATGCCCACGGCTATGGGCAGGTCGTATATGGGGCCCTCCTTCTTTACGCCGCCGGGCGCAAGGTTCACGGTGAGGCGCGCTATGGGGAAGTATAGCCTGCTGTTACGGAGCGCAAGCTTTACCCTCTCTCTTGACTCCTTCACCGCCGCGTCGGGAAGACCCACTATCTCGAACGCGGGTATGGCGTTCGCCGTGTCCGTTTCCACGTTTATTTTTATCGCGTCAATGCCGCTTAAGGCGAGACTTAAAACATTTGAAGGCATGTGACCACCTCGCAGGAATTTATTGTCGGTTATGTGCCGTAATCCAATTTAATTTTAAATATAACGCGCCGCAAATGCAAGACAAATTTGAACCGGCACGGCGGCACGGCTTTTTTGCGGCTCCCGCTTTATAAAAAATCCCGGGAGCTTTTTATAAAGCTCCCGGGAGCGAGGCCGTTTTTTCGGGCAGGCTTTAAAAAACTCCGGCGGATTCCGGGCACAGGGGTATTGAATCCTCCCCCAGCACGAACAGACAGAAGCGCGAAGCGTTTTCATCATCCGAGGTAAACGCAAGCTCGTTTTCCTCATCGACGGTCAAAGGCCTGTATTCAACGTCTATCAGCCTGCCGCCGTCGTCATACACGGCGAACCACGCGGACGCCTCCTCCGAAACGGTTACCGTGAAGGTGACGGTGCGCCCGTCCACCGTCGGCTCCGAAACTCTGGCCGCGGGCTCGGGCTCATCACCCGCGTAGCGTATCTGAATGTTCGTATGCACCGTTGCCCCGTCAAGATATTCATTGTATGCATCCGAAATGTTGTCGGCAAACGCGAGCCACTCCTCCTCGGTGCCTTCATAATAGATATCCGTTACGTATCCCAGGTATACGTGGAACGTTTTTTTTATAATATCGGGAACGTCCGTGAACGCGCATCTTCCTATGCCCGTCACGCCGGAGCTTATAACGACTCTTCGGGTCGGGGGGCTTTGGAATATCCACGTGGGGAAGAAATCGTCGTCACCCACGTTATACACTCCCGTCCGCCTGAAATCGTACGTCGAGCCGGTTCCGTATATAAGGAGCGTGCCAGAGCTGTCCTTCTGCCAGTAAAGGTCGGGGCCGCACGTGCCTTCTCCAACTGCTTCTCCTATCTCAAAAAATGCCGTTCCCTCACCGGTCGTGTTGTCGCTGAAATGCATTCTCTTTCCCACGAACGACGTGTCGCCCGCTTCGAGCTGTACCTTGTCCCAATCGGACCGCGTTCCGTCGTAGTATACGTCCCTGAGCGAGGTGCAGTCATAAAAAGCCCAGTAGCCTATTGATTTAAGACTATGGGGCAGGCGGATCTCGGTAAGCCCCCGGCAGTCCTGGAACGCCTGCTGCCCGATGGCGCGCACGCCGTCCGGGATGGTCACGCTTTTTAAGTCGTCGCCGCCGAAAAACGCGCCGTTCGCAACGGTCTTTACACCCTCGGGTATATTATAGGACGCGGCGTCCTTCCCGGTGGCATAAAGAATCAGCGTCGTCTTATCGCCGGTAAAAAGCGTGTCGTTCTGGCTTTGGTAGGCCGTGCAGCCCTCCCCGACGGTTATGGACGAAAAATGGCATTTCATAAAAGCGTCCGTGCCGATGTGCTGAATTGAGGCGGGAAGGAAAAGCTCCCGCACGGAAACACAGGCCTCGAAGGCATAATCGCCTATCCTTACGAGATCGGGCGAAAGCTCAATGTCCTCAATATAGTAGCAGTACGTAAAGGCATAATTGCCCACGCCCGTGACTCCCGGCTCGATTTTTACGTGCTGTATCCTGTCTGCGGCACCAAACCAGGGCATTGACATTTCGTCCTCGAAGTCCGTCATGTCGCCCGTGCCGGAGATTGTAAGAACGCCGGAGGCGTCAAGCACCCAGCTTAAGCTTTCACCGCAGGTGCCGGAAAGCTTTCCGTCTTCATCCGTAACCGTACCGGACGCCGCGTCGTAATGAATACGTATGCCCTCGGGATAACGGTCGTCGCTGCCCCACGTTATGGTGCCCCACTCACTTCCGGAGCCGCCGTAATATATATCCTCCAGCGCCTCGCAGCCCTCAAAGACAGTCTCGCCTATCGTCGCGACCGACTTTGGTATATGTATTTCGCGCATCGATTTGCAATGTACGAATGCCCAGTCCCCGATACTCTCCACGTTGGGCGGCAGCTTGAGCGAGCTTATATTCTCGCAGTACAGAAACGAGGCCTTTCCTATGGAAACGAGACTTTGCGGAAGGCTCACCTGGGTCAGATTCTGACAGTCCCAGAACGCGTAATCTGCGATCGACGTGACCCCTCCCTTCACGACGAGGGCCTTTATATCGCCTTTTACAGCGTTCCACTCGGCCTGACCGTAGTCGTAGATCTCCTTCATGTCGCCCGTGCCGGAGATCGTAAGAACGCC
>JAFOLN010000140.1 GCA_017419325.1 Clostridia bacterium | reverse complement strand
TCGTCACAGATTATGGTGGAGGCCGCCGCGCCGCTTATAGGGCGTCCCGTGGCGGGGTCGAATATATGGCAGTACCTTACGCCGTCCTGTTCGAAATAGCGCTGATAATCGCCGGAGGACACCACGTATTCATCGCTTACCGCGGCCTTTCCCGCAATGTCCGATTCGTTTCTCGGGTGCTGAATGCCCACGACCCATTCGGAGCCGTCGGGCTTCGTGCCCACCGTGCCTATGTTGCCGCCCGCGTCGATTATGGCGGAGGTCACGCCCCTGTCCCGAAGCAGCGACGCCATAACGTCCGTGGCGTACCCCTTTGATACTGCACCCAAATCCATTTTCATGCCGGGCTTTTTAAGATATACCGTGTGCTCCGCCTCGTTCAGTTCAACGTCGGAAAGGCGGCAAAGCTCCAGCGTCTTGGCAATCTCTTCATCGGAGGGCACGCGGTATTCCTGCGTTGAGAAGCCCCAAAGGTCGGATATCGCGCCCATTACTATATTGAACCTGCCGTCCGTAAGCTCACCGTAGCGAAGCGAGGCCGTTATAAGATTCCACACCTCGTCGGAAACGGGAACGGGGGCTACGCCCGCGTTTTCGTTTATCGTCCAGATCTCGCTTTCGGCCTTCTCCGCGTCCGTCTTCGGGAAGCGCGTCACATGGGCGGCTATATCCTCGAAAGTGCCCTCGGCCTCGTCAAGGAGAGCCTCCCCCTCCTCGTCCGTCATGCCGCTCGTGTCAAGTATGCGCACCACAACAACGGTGTCCATGGAGTAAAACTCCCGCCGGAACTCTTTTTCGTCCGCGCTCTTCCCCGAGCAACCCGAAAAGATCAAAAGCGATGTTAATATGCAAAGAATAAGACTAATAGTGCGTTTCATTTTGAAATTCCTTCCTGTAGACTAATAAAAATTATACAGAATGGCGCGTACTTTGTCAAATCGGGATGTAGGGGAAGAATGAAAAGGGCCGCCATTACGGCGGCCCCGGGGTGGTGTATATATCGATAATACTGTAAATTGCATTGTTATTGTTTAACACTATGATAAAAAGCTAAACATTTTCCCCGAAAAGCTAAAATCGTTTGCTCAGCTTGCAAGCCTGCTTTTTTGGTCTTTTTAATTCACGGCATATTCGGCCCAAAACAAAACTGACACCGACGTAATTGCGGTGCCAGTTTGCTTCTTATTTTTTCATATACGTACACTAAAGGCTTTTGCGGTCCTCAAAATCCGGCGCAGTCTGCCGTGATTCGTTTCAATATAGCTATTTTACAATTTCAGCTTTTTATCAGTCATTTCTGCTTATCCCTCAAAGCTACAGCGCTTATAAGCGCTGCGGCGCCGCCAAGACCGGCAACTATATCGTCAACTCCTGTCAGGAGAGGATCGGGCGCTATAGCCCATCCAATCAATACAGCCGCTGCGATAATAAGACTGATTCTTTTTCTTTGAATCACTTTCTTTCTGAGTTCTTCGTCATCCCAATTATTCATAATACATTCCTCCGTTTGTTCTCGCTTAAGCACATTTTCACTTATGCGAAAAATCGTTATTTTATATTTTTTTCATGTTCCGGC
>JAFOLN010000139.1 GCA_017419325.1 Clostridia bacterium | reverse complement strand
TTATCTCAGCCACTCGGGCGGGGTGCTTATATCGTGGGCGGGCTCGTCGGCCGGGGGTGCGGGGGGCGTGTCGGCTGCGGGGGGCGCGGGCTCGGTCTGGGACGTACTGCCGCCCTCGGAACCGCTCTGCGTATCGCCCGTATTCGTGTCTCCCGTGTGGGTATCTCCCGTATGGGCGTCTCCCGTATTTGTGTCTCCGGTGTGCGTGTCTCCCGTGTGGGTATCGCCCGTGTGGGCGTTTCCCGTATTCGTGTCTCCGGTGTGGGCGTCGCCAGTATTGGTATCGCCGCTTTGCGCGTCAGCTGCGGCGTCGCCGGACTCGGCGCCTTCCTCGCCCGTAATGTCGCCCGTCCCGGCGATGGGCTCGCCGTTTTCGTCAAGCTCGCCGTCAAGGAACATCTCAATGTCGTCCGCGGGGAGACCTTCCTCGTCGGTGGAGTCGGACTCGGAGAGCACGGCGGCGTTATCGGCCGCGGTCGCCTTGGGCGCGCTTGAGATGGCGCTCTGCTCCGCCGCGGCGTAGGTGCTCTTTACCTTTGACGTGCCGCTGCCGCCGAAGTATTCCTTTGAGAGCTCCAGCGTCTGTTCAACGTCGTGTATCCAGTACGACGCGCCGCCGATCATGCGGGCGCTGCCGGGCATCTCATATGCCGTTATCGTTTCGTCGGTCGCGTCCTGGAACAGCTTTATTATATCGAGATGCTTCATCATGTCGCCGGCGGTGAAGTTGGTGGTGATGTTCTTCGATATGTCGGAATAAAGCGCGGGGGCGCGGAAGAAGTATTCCGCGGTCAGCTTCTGCTTTAAAAGCTCCTTTAAAAAGTCCTTCTGTACGCGGGTGCGCTGTATGTCGGCCTCGGGATAGCGCCTGAAGCGCACGAGCTGCTCGGCCTTGTCGCCGTCAAGGTGCTGCTGACCCTCCTTTAAGTCTATATAAAGGTTCTGATACGGGTCGGAGTAGTGCATATCCATGGGCACATAGTAGTCAACGCCGCCCAGAAGGTCTATTATGTTTCTGAAGCCCGTAAAGCTTGCCTTCACATAATAGTGTATGGGCGCGCCCGTTATGTCGCGCACCGTATTTATAAGAAGCTCGTCCCCGCCGATGACGGCGCAGGCGTTTATCTTATGATATTTGCCGTTTACAAGCACTCGCGTGTCGCGGGGGATGGAGATAAGGTTTATCTTTCTGTCCACGAAATCGAGCGACGCGAGCATTATGGTGTCGGTGCGGGAGTTTGAGCCGTCCGTGCCTATGAGCAGGAAATTGAGCCTGTCGGCGGTAACGCCGCCCGCGGTGCTGTCGAACGCGCCGGGGGGAAGAAGGCTTGAGCCGTCCCTGAGGCCGTCGGCAAACGTGTGGAACGCCGCCGAAACGCCGACAAATACGGCGATGGCCGCGAGTATCACGCCCACAAAGGCGGGGAAGCGGCGCTTTTTGCGTCTTTTTTTTCTGCGTTTTATATCTGATGAACCCGAACTGTTCATGCTTTTTTTCTCCTTTTTTCGGATAGGGCATTTAAATAATATTATCTATAATATTATTATCAAATAATGAACAAAAACGCATGATTTATTAAATATTCGCGCTTTCGCCGCCGAAGCTGAAGCGGCAGATGTAGCAGGGGGCGCTCTCGCCCTCCTTTACGCCGTAAACGGTGGCCGTTTCGCCCTCTGTTTTTCCGTATATTTTAAGCTTGTCGCCCAGCACGGCCTCATGCTGGAAATTTATAACGAGATCGCGCACGCCCTTTTTTACAAGCTCAAGGGGCAGAAAATCAAGCGAGATGTCGCAGTAATACGCGTTGAAAAGATGGCCGTTCCAGTCGATATCGGAAAGGACTATCTTTCTTTCGCCCAAAAGCTCGGCATCCTCGGGAGCCTTGAGCCTGTCTGCCTCGGGGCAGTCGGGCATTGCGTCCCAGTTGCGAAGCGGAGTGCGGGGGAAGGCCTTGGGCTTTAAGACCATGCGCGTTTCGGGGTTGCAAAGTATCCATACGGACTTGCTTTCTATGACCGTTTTGCCCTCCGCGTCCACAATCTCGTAGTTTCTGTTGAAGGTGGCGCCCTTAAGGCCGCGCTCGTAGGTCCGAAGCGTTATCTCCTCGTCCTTTTTTATGTTCCTTATCACCCTCAGGGACATACGGGAAACGAGGAACACCATGCCGTTGTCCCACAGCCAGTCGTGGGGATAGCCGCGGTGGTCGTAGTCCTCGCCCGCGATGGTGGACATATGTCCCATGAGCGCGGAAAGGCGCATATTCCGGAAGCCGTCGCATTCGTGGTACGGCACGTGTATCGGTTCGCAGAACACCTCGTCCTTGCGGTAAGAAGCTTTGTTATACATATTGATACCTCCCAAAATGTGATAAGGAAACAAAAAAGACACCCGACCGGATGTCTTTTATCTGGTGGGGGGAGGTGGATTCGAACCACCGAAGTCAGTGACAACAGATTTACAGTCTGCCCCCTTTGGCCACTCGGGAACCCCCCCGGATATGGAGCTGGTGAACGGAATTGAACCATCAACCTACTGATTACAAGTCAGTTGCTCTGCCTGTTGAGCTACACCAGCGTCTCAAGCTCATTCATTTCGTTCAATGCGCTTAATAAATATATCAAATCGGCGCCGTCTTGTCAATATGTTTTTTTAAAAGTTTTAAAATTTACTCCCCGCCCTTCGTTGACCGCGCCGTATGCAGTTGTTATAATTTAAGAAACAAAACAGTAAAACGCGCCCGATAAAGCATAGACAAACGGTAGGCTTTGAAGTATAATATTAAAATACTACTTTTTTGATAGGAGATGTAAGGATGAAGATTTCCGAGGTTTTAAAAAGAGAGAGAGGCGTTTTCTCGTTTGAGATATTCCCGCCCAAGGCGGACGCGGATCTTATGTCGGTGCTCACCTGCGCAAACGCGCTTTCGCGCTACTCGCCAGATTTTATGAGCGTGACCTACGGCGCGGGCGGCGGCACCTCGAAAAATACGGCGAAGATTGCCACCTTCCTCCAGGACAAGTGCCTTATCCCGGCGCTTGCGCATCTTACGTGCGTGTCCTCGACGAAAACGGAGATCGCGCACCACCTTGCGGAGCTTAAGGCCGCGGGCATTGAAAACATTCTTGCCCTCCGCGGCGACATCCCCGCCGACAGGACGGACTTTCCCGACCCGAAGCATTACCGCTTCGCCACCGACCTTATACGCGAGATCGCGTCGGACGGGGGATTCTGCATAGGCGGGGCGTGCTATCCCGAGACACACCCGGAGGCGAAGAGCCCCGAGGACGACATAGACAACTTAAAAAGAAAGCAGGACGCGGGCTGTGATTTTCTCATTTCCCAGCTCTTTTTCGACAACGACAAATTCTACGCGTTCTTAGATAGGGCGGCGGCCGCGGGCGTGACCATACCGATAATACCGGGCATCATGCCCGTACTGAACGCGGGTCAGATAAAGCGCATGTGCAAGCTTAGCGGCGCGGCGCTTACGCCCAAGTTCGAGCGGATGCTCGCAAAGTACCAGAGCGACCCCCACGCCATGAGGCAGGCGGGCATAGCATACGCGACGGAGCAGATAACCGACCTTCTTTCGTATAACGTAAAGGGCATCCATCTTTACACCATGAACAAGCCCGACATCGCGGTGCAGATAAAGAACAACATCCAGTTCCTTTACTAAGGTGAAAAAGATGCGGCCCTTAAAAAAAGAGGCGCTGCGCTATCTCGGGTACGGCAGTAACGCCGCCTCGGACAGCGTAAACGCCATGATAGACGAGTGTGAGCGCGAGCTTTCGGCGCTTCCCACCGTAAGGTATATATACAGGATATTCGACGGCGTGAGCGTGTCGGACGATGTTGTGACGCTTGGCGGCGTGGAGTTTAAAAGCCGCGGCCTCTCCGAGCATCTTTCGGGATGCGAACGCGCCGCCGTGCTCTGCGCCACGCTCGGAAGCGCGGCGGACATGCAAAGGCTCAGACTTGAGCGGTTCGACATGAGCCGCGCCGTCGTTATGGACGCGGTGCAGAGCGCGTATATAGAAAAGGTCTGCGACGACGCCTGCGCCGAGATACTTTCAAGGGTTCAAAGCGAGGGGCTTTATCTTACCTCCCGCTTCAGCCCCGGCTACGGCGACATGGCGCTCTCTTATCAGAGCGTCATACTTCGCATGATGGACGCGCAAAAGCGCATAGGCCTTACATGCAGCGATTCGTTTATGCTCACGCCGCAGAAATCGGTCACGGCCATAGCGGGCATAACGGCGGACGCGGACCGCTGCGGCGGGGACGTAAAGTGCGCCCGGTGCCCCGCGCGGGAGATGTGCCGATTCGCCCGCGCATGAATTTACCCAAAAAAGGGGGATATATCATGAAAATAACAGAAGCCCTGAAAGAGAGGCTTATATTTTTTGACGGAGCCATGGGCACGCAGCTTCAGGCGGCGGGCCTGGGACTTGGGGAGCTTCCGGAGCTTCTTTGCGTAAGCGACCCGGAGGTGGTGATGGGCGTTCACAGGCGCTACCTTGAGGCGGGGGCGGACGTGGTGACGGCCAATACCTTCGGCGCAAACGAGCCGAAGCTTGGCGAGAGGCTTTCCGAGGTAATAGCGGCGGGCGTGGGCCTTGCGAGGCGCGCCGCCGACGAATGCGGAAGGGAAGCCTGGGTGGCTCTCGACATCGGCCCCACGGGAAAGCTCTTAAAGCCCCTGGGACAGACCTCCTTTGAGGAGGCATACGAAATATTCGCAAGTACCGTCCGCGCTGGGGCACAAACGGGTCAGTGCGACCTTATACTTATAGAAACGATGGCCGACCTTTACGAAACGAAGGCGGCGGTGCTTGCGGCGAAGGAAAACAGCGACCTGCCGGTATTTTGCACCATGACCTTCGATGAGAACAAAAAGACGCTCACCGGCGGAAACAGCGCGGCCATGACGGCGCTTCTTGAGGGACTCGGAGCCGACGTTATCGGCATAAACTGCGGCCTCGGCCCCGTGCAGGCGGGGGAGGTGTTCGGGGAGCTCCTCGCGCTTTCGTCAACGCCCGTAATGCTTCAGCCCAACGCGGGCATGCCCGTTTACAGAAACGGCGAAACGGCCTTCGACGTGACGGCGGAGGAGTTCTCCCGCATTATGGCCGACTACGCAAGACGCGGCGCAAGGGTGCTTGGCGGCTGCTGCGGCACGACGCCGGAGCATATACGAATGCTCAGGGAGGCCTGCGCGGGGATAGAGCCCGTGCCCGTGACGGATAAGGACATGACGCTCGTGTCGTCGTATTCAAAGTGCGTAAGGCTTGGAGAAAAGCCCGTCATAATCGGCGAAAGAATTAACCCCACGGGCAAGAAAAAGTTCAAGGAGGCGCTCAGAAACAGCGACATAGGCTATATTTTAAGGGAGGCCGTGACGCAGGACGACTGCGGCGCGCATATCCTCGACGTAAACGTGGGTCTTCCCGAGATAGACGAGGTGAAGATGCTTAAGACCGTGACAGAGGAGCTTCAGAGCGTTACGAACCTGCCGCTTCAGCTTGACTCAACAGACCCCGAGGCGCTGGAGGCGGCGCTTAGAGTCTACAACGGCAAGGCCATGATAAACTCGGTGAACGGAAAGCGGGAGGTCATGGACAAAATATTCCCGCTCGTAAAAAAATACGGCGGCGTCGTTGTGGGGCTCTGCCTTGACGAGGACGGCATTCCCGCGTCGGCCGGGGGACGCGCCGACATTGCCCGCCGCATAATAGACGAGGCGGCGAAATACGGCATAAAGAAGAAGGATATAGTAATAGATACGCTGACGCTCACCGTATCGGCGGATCAGGGGGAGGCCGTGCGCACCCTCGACGCGCTTTCGGAGGTGAAGCGGCGGCTTAAGGTGAACACGGTGCTGGGCGTGTCAAACGTTTCGTTCGGACTTCCGCGCC
>JAFOLN010000138.1 GCA_017419325.1 Clostridia bacterium | reverse complement strand
TGTATCGGCGGTGGCGCTCAAGTATCTTTTTCACAACGCCCGACACTTCGTAAAGCTCCTTTATGGGGAGCATTTTTTTAAGGCGCATCTTCGCCATAAGCACAACGCTTGCAATAAGCGCGCGCACCGCCGTGCGGCAGCTCTGCTTCGTCTTTTGCGACTTCGGCGAGCTTTCGGCCACGTCAAAGAAGGAAAATCCGTACTCACGAAGGATGTCCTGCATGGCGGCGATCTCCTCCCTTGCCCGCGCGGCCGTATCGTCGGAAGCAAGAAGATTGGCGCTCCGCGCCGCCTGCGCCTCCGCGCCGCCCGTCTCAAAATCGGCCGCTTCGCCGCCGAAGGCCTCCGGGGATACGGGCGTCTCAAATGTCCTGCCGCTTCGCCTGAGCTCATCCGTCACGCGCCGCTTTATCACAAGAGAGGCGAAGGCGTCAAAGCCGCCCCTGTCCGGGTCATACCCCTTGACCGCCTCGGAAAACGCAAGAAGGGCCGCCGACCACTCGTCGTCGCTGTCCGTAACGAACCTTCCCGCCGCCTCCGACGCCCGCGAAAGAATCCATGCCTTTCGCGCGCCGTCAAGCTCCTCAAAGGCGCGCTCATCCTCCTTTGCGGCCAAAACAATATCTAAAGGCTCCTTCAACATCTTCACCCATTCGCCCGTGAATATCTTTTGTAATGATTTTATCACGGCGGGCGGGTTCACTTCAAGAAGAAAGCCGCAAAGCGCAAATGCGCTTTGCGGCTCTCGGGGAAAATCTATGATATCGCGTTAAGCGCGCGGTACGTTATGGCTATGGCTTCCTCGTCCGTCACAAATGCGTCGGGGTCGAATATGCCGCCTCCCCGGCCGTTTATTATGCCTTGGTTTACGGCCCAGCCCAGCTCGCCGTCCACCCAGTGGCCGCCCACGTCGGTAAACTCATGGCCGAAGCCCTTCGTTTCAATGCCCATCACGTTCGCGGTGCGGTTGAGTATCGCCGTAATTTCGGAGCGCTTAAGCTGACCGTTCGGGTCGAACACGCCGTTTCCGCGGCCGTTTATTATGCCAAGCGCGTTTGCCGCAAGCACGTTCTTGTCCTTCGTGTCGGAGAACGCGCCCTCGTTTATCTTTACGCCCTTCTTTTCAAGGAAGGAGTCTATGTCCTGTCCGCTCGACTTCTCGATGAGGCGCACGAACATCTCCGCCGCGTCGCCGCGGGTGAGCCTGTCCCGGTAATTGCGCTGAAGTCCGTCGGGCACAAGCCCCTTTTCTATGGCCGAGCCAATCTCCGGCTTCGCCCAGTCGGAGGGAGCGTCCGTCTTTTCGGAAGCAGCCCCGCCGGAGGAACCGCCGGACGAGCCGCCGCCCTGTGCGTCTCTCTGACCCATACCGCCGGGCTGACCGCCCATGCCCATGCCGCCGGAGAATCCGCTTCCCGTTACGGCCTCGGCCGACGCCGCTTCGCTTCCGTTTACATAAATCGTATACGTCTCGCCCGCCTTAAGCCCGTCGGACGCGAACACCA
>JAFOLN010000137.1 GCA_017419325.1 Clostridia bacterium | reverse complement strand
GCAATGATAGAGCCCTGCGCAACGCCTTATTCCGTCGTGCAGGATCTTGGCATAAAGCGCGGCGACAAGGTGCTCGTATTCGGCGGCGGCATAATAGGCTCCTTCTCCGCACAGTGGTCCAAGTACTTTGGAGCGGACTACGTTGCAATGGTAGAGGTAAACGAATTCAGAGGCAAAAAGAACCTTGATGACGGCAATATAGACGAGCTGTTCGACGGCAAGGACCCCGAGCTCTTACAGAAGCTTTTAAAGGCCACAGGCGGCAAGGGCTTCGATTATGTGCTTGAATGCACTGGCCACGGGGAGCCGCTCAACATGGCCATGATGGCGAGCAGAATGTACGCACGCATCGCCATAATAGGCGTATCGGTAAAGCCCGTGCCCTTCAATAACATAGTGGCGCTCTTCAAGCGCGCACGCCTCCAGGCATATCTCGGATATACGAACGCGCAGTTCGACGAGGTAATGAACCTGATTGCTGCGAAAAAGTTCGACGTGTCGCGTCACTATTCGGGAGACTGCAGCCTCGAAAACCTCAATACTGTTTTTGAGGAGCTTCATTCTCCCACCTCGCATAAGGTAAAGATGATGATTCAGTTCCCGAGAGACTGATTTTCCCGGGTATTGGGAGCGCGGTTCTGCCGCGCTCCTTTTTATATGGAAGAAGCCTGACGCCCTAAACATAAAAAAAACACAAAAAACACAAAAAAGGTATTGGATTTTTGTTGCAATGTGATATAATAGACTTAACCATAGTATGGGTAAACAGAAAAATAAATAAATAGGAGGAACGTGAATTATGAAAGGCGCTATAATTACCGATTATAAGAAACTGGAGATCAGAGACTTCCCGAAGCCCGAGCCGGACGGCAAGAATGTCATCATGAAGGTACAGACCTGCGGTATCTGCGGCTCCGACATACATATGTGGGAGCTCGGAGACAAGCCCGGATACCAGGGCATCCGCCCCGGACATGAGCATGCCGGCATCGTAGTTGACCCCGGCGCACGCACCGACCTTAAGGTGGGCGACAGAATTACCTCGCTTCCCGTAAGCGCTCCCTGCGGCAAGTGTACGGCGTGCCTTGAGCACCGCTTTGACGACTGTACGAACAGAATAAAGGGCGTCGGAAACTTTGCGGACGGCCCCGCAGGCACATATGCGGAATATTTCATCACGGCTCCTAACCTCGTAAGAAAGATACCCGACGGCATGACCAACGAAGAGGCGTCAATGGTAGAGCCCTGCGCTACTCCGTATTCCGCAGTCAAGGATATGGGCATAAAGCGCGGCCATAAGGTGCTCGTATTCGGCGGCGGCATCATCGGCTCGTTTGCCGCACAGTGGTCGAAATACTTCGGCGCGGACTATGTTGCAATGGTCGAGGTAAACGAATTCAGAGGCAAGAGGACCCTCGAGGTGGGCAATATAGACGAGCTGTTCAACGGAAAGGATCCCGAGCTCTTACAGAAGCTCTTAAAGGCGACTGGCGGCAAGGGCTTTGACTTTGTGCTCGAATGCACCGGTCACTCCGAGCCCCTCAATATGGCTATGATGGCAAGCAAAATGTATGCCCGCATCGCTATAATCGGCGTTTCCGCAAAGCCGATCCTTTTCAATAATATCGTTGCTCTGTTCAAGCGCGCACGTCTTCAGGCATATCTTTGCTACACTGATGCTGAGTTCGACGAGGTAATGAACCTTATCGCAACGAAGAAGTTCGACGTTTTAAGATACTACTCCGCAGACTGCAAGCTGGAGGAGATAGAGGACTGCTTCAAGGAGCTCCAGTCGCCCGACTGCAACAAGGTAAAGATTATGGTTCAGTTCCCGCGTGACTGATGTAAAACAAAATATGCTTATCCCATGGGCGCGGCCTTTCGGCCGCGCTCTTTTCATATAGAATAATATCCCGCCGCGGAAGATATACTTATTAAAAAAGACAAAAGGGGATATCGTTTATGAAAAAAGCGGGAAAGCTTATTCTGTCCGTTCTAATAACAGAGGTGCCGGGCTTCCTTTCGGGCGCGGCGGCAATAAGCGCAGAGGGACTATATGAAAGCCTTGCGCTGCCCGCGTTCGCTCCGCCTCCGGCGGTTTTCCGCGTCGTTTGGCCCGCGCTGTATCTTTTAATGGGCATAGTTCTTTACCGCCTGCGCTTTCTGCTTCCGGAAAGGGAGGACTCTGAAGCGCTTTCCGAAGCCAATAACTTTTTTATGGTCCAGCTTGCGATAAGCTATCTCTGGACGCCCATATTCTTTATACTGAACAACTTCTGGGCGGCGTTCTTCTGGATAGTGCTTTTGTTCTTCACCGCGGTCGTGTCATTTTTAAAGACGAAAAAGGCTGATAAGATATCTTCATGTCTGTATGTGCCGTATCTTTTGTGGATAATATTCGCCGCTGTCTTAAATTTTTCCGCTGCAGTTATGAATTAGCATAAAATAACCGATAATTTATACAAAAATCTTAAAATATCTATTGGATTTTTGTTAGAATATGATATAATATTACACAACAACATTGCAAAAGCAAAAAAATATATAGTTATGGGAGGAATGTAAAAATGAAAGGTGCGATAATCACCGGTGCGAAAAAGATAGAGGTTCAGGATTTCCCGATGCCCCAGTCCGACGGCTATCATGTAATAACGAAGGTTGAGACCGTAGGTATATGCGGCTCCGACCTGCATTTCTGGGATCTGGGCGATCTTCCGGCGCATAAGTTCACCCGCGTGGGTCACGAGCATTCGCTGATAGTAGTTGACCCCGGCGCTCGTACCGACTTAAAGCCCGGCGACAGAGTTACGTCCATACCGCTGCCCGCTCCCTGCGGCAAATGCGGCCCCTGCCTTGAACATAAGTTCGACCGCTGCGAAAACAGAGAGACCGGCGTAGGCAACTTCCCGAACGGCCCCGCAGGCTCCATGGCTGAATATTTTGCAACGGCTCCGTCGCTCGTAAGAAAGATTCCCGACAGCATGTCCAACGAAGAGGCTGCAATGGTAGAGCCCTGCGCAACGCTCTATTCGGCTGTTAAGCGCCAGAGAATACTGACGGGCGAGAAGGTCATCGTATTCGGCGGCGGCATCATCGGCTCCTTCGCCGCACAGTGGGCTAAATACTTCGGCGCAGGCTATGTTGCAATGGTCGAGGTAAACAAGTTCCGCGGTGAAAAGAACTTAAAGGACGGCAATATAGACGAGCTCTTCGACGGCGCTGACCCCGAGCTTGTACCGAAGCTCTTGAAGGCAACGGGCGGTGCAGGCTTTGACTATGCGTTTGAGTGCACCGGTCAGTCCGTTCCGATAAACACGGCGGTTCTTGCCTGCAAGATCGGCGCGACCATCACCATGATAGGTTCGTCCGACAAGCCGGCTCAGCTCAACTTAATACCGGCTCTTTACAAGCGCCCCACGCTCAAGTTCCATCTTTGCTATTCCTTCGACGAGTTCGACGAGGTTATAAAGCTCATCGCAGACAAGAAGATAGACGTAATGCGTCATTATTCCTGCGACTGGAAGCTCGACGACATCCAGGCGGCATATGAGGAATTAAAGAAGCCCGACAGCGACAAGGTTAAGATAATGGTTCAGTTCCCGCGCGGCTTATAAGCAAAAAAATATGACACGGCGCAGTTTTTTTCACGCTGCGCCGTGTTTTTTATAATAGAAATACCGTATCGGAGAATATGAATAGTAAAAAAGTATTAGATAATCAACTTTTATAAAATGAAAAAGCAGGGTATTTGCGGAAAACAAGGCGCTAAACACTGTCAAATAAACCGGAAAACGCCCAAAAAATCAGAAAAAGAATGATATATGTAGTACTTAAAGGTGATTTTTCATCGCAAATGAACAGAAAACAAATAAGATGTAAACAGATTGTTAACAAATAAATAGACATATTTTCCGATTGGTTTTTTTTGCACAACAATGATAGAATAATATTATTGAAAAACGGTATTTTTGCCACAATAAGATACCGTAAATTATAAAAAGGAAAAATTTTGAGAGAGGTGGATGAAATAATGAAAGCGGCAATGATTACTGGTGATAAGAAAATAGAGATAGTTCAGATCGACGCACCGAAGGCGGACGGTTATCACGTTCTTATGAAGCCTACGGCTGTAGGTATCTGCGGCTCGGACGTTCATTTCTGGCAGGTAGGCGGCGGCCAGCTTTACAACAAGACGGTTCCCGGTCATGAGCATGCCGGCATCGTGGTAGACCCCGGCATCAGAAAAGACTTAAAGGTTGGCGACAGAATCACGACTATCCCGCTGACCACCTACTGCGGTAGATGCGACGCATGTCTTGCAGGCGATTTCGACAACTGCACTTCGAAGATCCCGGCTCCCGGCAACTATCCGCAGGAGGCTGCAAGAGGCTCCTATTCCGACCTTATGAGAGCAGCTCCCCAGATGGCAGTTAAGCTGCCCGACGCTATGAGCGACGAAGAGGCTGCAATGATTGAGCCCGCATCCACTCCGTATTCGGCATGCAAGCAGCTCGGTATAACGAGAGGCGCGACCGTTCTCGTTTCCGGCGGCGGCATCATTGGCTCGTTCGCTGCACAGTGGGCAAAGTATTTCGGCGCAAGCTACGTAGCAATGACCGAGGTCAACAAGTTCCGCGGCGGCAAGGTATTAAAGGACGGCTACATCGACGAGCTGTTCGACGGCGCAGACGAAAAGGTGGTTGAAAAACTCCGCGCTGCAACGGGCGGCAAGGGCTTCGACTACTTCATCGAGTGCTCTGGCAATATAAACGGTACGAACAACGGTCTTGCTGCAATGAAGATGCGCGGCAAGGTAGCTCTCATCGGTGTTCAGTTCATTCCGAAGCCGTACTCGATCTACCACCACATGCTCTACAGACTGACCGTTATCGGTATCCTGGGCTACACCGCACCGGAGTTCAAGGAAGTTATGAAGATCATTGCGGACAAGAAGTTCGACGTTATGAAGCAGTATTCGAGAGACATTAAGCTCGAAGAGGTTCAGCAGGCGTTCGCAGACCTTGAAAATCCGAATGGCACCGATATAAAAATTATGATAAAGTTTGACAAATAGTTTGACAAATTGTGAACTTGGTGTTATCATATTTTTGATAAACATTTGTTCTCCATAAAAATTGCCAGATGAGCGCTCGCTCAGAACAAATTCGACCGCTCTTTGGCTTGGGGATAGGGAACAGGTTTATATATTAAATTTTATAGGAGGTTCTTTTACTATGGCAGAACAACAACCGGTAAAAAAGAACAGGTATTGTTGGGTAATCTTCATTGTATGCTGCTTCGCAGGTCTCTGCGGCGTTGGTCTTATCAGTAATACGTACGGTCTGTTTATGGGCCCGATAGCTGTTGACCTTGGCTTCCAGACGTCTCAGGTTTCGCTTATAATGACGATTGCATCGTGGATCACCGTTGCTTTCTACTTCCTTGGCGGTAAGGCATTCGCTAAGTGGGGCCCGAGAGCAGTTTCTACGGTATCCGGCTTCATCATCGCAGCCTGCATGCTTCTCTATGCAAGCGGCACTCAGATCTGGCACTTCTATTTAACCGCTGCTCTCTGCGGCGCTATGGGCGCATTCGCAGCGTTAAACGTTGTACCGATCCTTATCAACAACTGGTTCATCAAGCACAGAGCACTCGTTACGGGTATTGCTTACATGATGACCGGTATAGGCGGCGCTCTTTACAACCCGCTGTTCGCATCCATCATCGTTGCACACGACTGGAGATACGGCTACAGAGTAGCATTCGTAATCGCTCTTATCTATCCTGTGCTTGCGCTTATCTTTTTAAGAAATAAGCCGGCAGAGATGGGCTTAAAGCCTTACGGTATCGAAGAGTCCGAAGAAATGAAGGACATTAAGGACCAGGTTGAAATCAAAGAGTTCCCCGGTATCCCGAAGAAATATGCGTATAAGTCCGCAGCTCTCTGGCTCGCTCTTATCACCATCATGTTCAACGGCTTCTGCACCGGCTTCAACCAGCACTGGGTAAACGCAGGTGTTACCTACGGTTTCGACCTCGTTTCCGCATCGTTCCTTGCAACCGCAGCAATGCTTGCATCCGCAGCATTCAAGATTATCGGCGGTGCAATGAACGACAGTAAGCTCGGTCCGAGAAATACCTTCGTTGTATTCTCCATAATCGGTACGATTTCGATGATCATCATGATGATCCAGCACACTCATCCGTCCTTAGGCGTAATGGCTCTCTGCGCAGTTATCTACGGTACGACCGTATCGCTGACCACCATGCAGGGTCCTGTTATCTGCCGTGAGATATTCGGTATGAGAGACTATGGTATGCTCTATCCTATCGTATTCATGGGCATGTCCGCAGGTACCGGCCTTACTTACTCTCTTAACGCATTCATGCTCGAGGCTGTTGGTTCCTACATGGGTTCCTACATCTTCAACGCATCCTGCAACATCATCGCTCTTATCTTCGTTTGCATCACCTTCGCAGCTGGTAAGAAGGCAAGAGCTAAGTACTGGAGAGAAGTTGGCGAAGCCATCTAATCTTTGGCTTGATTTTGTTAATCAAATAAGATATTATAAAGACGGTACTTTAAGTGCCGTCTTTATTTTTTATGTTGGAGGTTTTCTTATGCGAGCAGCAATGATTGCCGGCAAGGAAAAAATGATAGTAACCCAGGTGCATGATCCTGCGCCGGACGGCAATAAAGTAATAATAAAAACAAAGCTTGCCGGTGTTACCGGATATGATACCACCCTCTGGGAACTTGGGGATATTACCGAGGAGACTGTACCCGGTCATGAGATCGTCGGCGTCGTAGAAGACCCGGGAAGCAGAAGCGACCTGAAGGCCGGCGACAGGGTCACGGTGCTTCCTCTTGCCGCTTGTCTTGAATGTGATTTCTGCAAAAGCGGACAGGAAAATCTCTGCTATAAAAACAGGAACACCCCGGGCAAGAGTAAAACGGCTCACGGCACTTTTTCCGAGTATTTTGAGGCAAGACCGGAATTTGTAAAGAAGGTGCCCGATAAGTTCAGCGACTTCGAAGCGCTAATGCTGTCCCCGGCGGCGACCGCCTATCATATGGTGAAGGAGATCGGCGTTCAGCCCGGCTGGAATGTTCTCATAAGCGGCGGCGGCGTCATGGGCGCGCTCGTTGCCATGTGGTGCAAGTTCTTCGGCGCAAAGTATATAGGCGTATTCGAAAAGAACAGAACGCGCGCACTTAATATCATGGATTACGGCGAGGTAAACAGAATATTTGACCCGGAAGACAGAGAGATAATCGATTTAATCCTTTCCGACACACGCGGCCTTCACGCCATGTTCGAGTGTTCCGGCAACGCAAGGTTCATGAACACCGGCATCCTTACCTTAAGACGCAACTCAACGATAGCGACTCTGTCCATGTATAAAAAGAGCGCCCCCATAAACTTCTTTATGCTGGGGCAGAAGCTCATCCGCATCCGCACCTTCAATGCTCACACGCCCGCCGATTTCGATAAGGTAGTTGAGCTTGTAACCGCGAACCCGAAGAAGCTTAACCTTAAGCGCTATTATTCCGATTCGGTTGGCCTTAAGGACCTTCAGCGCGTATTCGAGGAGCTTACGCGCGATGAGCATGAACACGAGAAGGTAGTCGTTGATAAATTCTAAGAAGACTATACATTTTGTCCGTCCGGCGCAATGCCGGGCGGCTTTTTATAAACGGAGAGATGCTTATGCGTTATTATATACCCGATTATGTGCGCCGCGCCGTGGGCCTTCTTAATAGCCATGGCTTTTCTGCGTATCCCGTTGGAGGCTGTGTGCGCGACACTCTGCTTTCGCGCCCCGTCCACGACTGGGACATAACGACGGCGGCGCGCCCCGACGATATAGTCCGCGTCTTCGGCGACGCCGTTTGCGGCGACGAGGGTAAAAAATACGGCACCGTCCGGGTTAAAGTGGATGGTGAGATGATGGAGATAACGGCGTTTCGCGTTGAGGGAGGCTACTCGGATATGCGCCGCCCCGACAGCGTTGAGTTTACCTCCGACTTAAATGACGATCTTTCACGCCGCGACTTCACCGTGAACGCGATGGCCTTCGACGAGGACGGCACGCTAATTGACCCCTTCGGCGGACTTAGCGACATAAACGACCGCCTGCTTCGCGCCGTGGGAGATGCCGATACTCGCTTCGGCGAGGACGCCCTCCGCATAATGCGCGCCCTGCGCTTTTCTTCTGTGCTGGGATTCTCGCTTGAGAAAAACACACACGAGGCTGTATTTCTCTGCCGTGGGCTTTTACGCCATGTGGCAAGAGAGCGCATTTACGAGGAGTTTAAAAAGCTGATGAGCGGCCGCGACGCGCACCGAGTCATATGTGAATACGCGGATGTCATCGCCGTTTTCATGCCCGATATAACGGCGGCAGGCGAATACAGCCTTGCGTTTGCCTGTGATACGGTGTCGCGCCTTCCCGCCGATTTTCACATCCGCACCGCCGCGCTCTATATTGCCAAAGGCTTCCCCGATGCGGATGCGCTCGCTGACAGCTTTCTTTGCTCCCTTAAAAGCGACCGCGCCGCGCGAAATAAGGTCTCAGCGATTATTAAAGCCGCGTCCATGCTTTGCGATACGTCCGAGACGGGCATAAAAAAGGCCATGGCTCTCATGGGCGCGGACGCCGTAAAAGCCGCGCTTCTTATAAAGCAAAGCATGGCGAAGGCTTCACGCGACGAGGACGGCGCGTTGTTATACGAAGCCGCCTCCCAAAAAGCTGAGGCCGTAATAAACTCGGGCGAGTGCATTACGGTAGGCGGCCTTGCGATAGACGGCCGCGACCTTATATCATTGGGCTTTGAGCCGTCTCCGCGCATGGGGGAGACGCTTAGCCGCCTGCTTTTTGCAGTCATCGAAGGGGAGACCGAAAACTCACGCGGCGCCCTTTTGGAATACGCAAAAAAACTTATGGGACAAACATAACTCGTCCCGCCCCGTCATATATTTTTACAAATCAAAGAAAGGCGGGGGACACGCATGGAAGAAAGAAAAAGTTTAAAAAGAACGGAAACGGCGCACAACATAATAATGGAGAACCGCACTCGGCTCAGCGTTTCGGGAGTGGAGGACGTTGACAACTTCGACGAATCGACGGTTACGCTCATAACGGCCATGGGCGCGCTGACTGTGCGGGGCATGGGACTCAGGATAAACAAACTGAGCGTTGACACGGGCGAGGTCATGATAGAGGGCGACATAGACAGCTTTGAATACTCCGACGCGCCCGCGCAGCGCGAGGGCGGCGGCTTCATTTCAAGGCTCTTTAAATGACCGCCATGGGTATATCGGTCGCTCATCAGACGGTAGTATTTTTATATTCGATAGTATTCGGCGCGGCGGCCGCCTTTTTATATGACGTCTTTCGTGTAATAAGACGCCGCATCCGCCATCTTGACCTTGTCGTAATGGCGGAGGACATTATATTCTGGCTGGCCGCGTTCGCGTCGCTGTTCGTGTTCGTTTATAATGTAAACTCGGGAGAGCTGAGAGCGTTTCTTATGGTCGGGGCAGCAATGGGCGCATTTTTGTACTTTGCGTGCCTGAGCTGCCCCGTTTCGGCCTTGCTCTCGGCAATTTTCGCGGTTCTGGAGAAGATAATTCTGTTCATTCTGCGCCCGTTTATAAAAATCATTCGTTTTGCGGCAAAAAAATCGAAAAAAAGTGCGAAAAAAACAGGAAATTTTTTGCGAAAGTTCAAAAACCTCTTTAAATTTAGAATAAAGTCTGCTAAAATATTTTTAGGTGTACGCAAAAAATGAATGCGTATGCTTCGGACTATTTGAAAATCATGTTCAATGTACCGCTTCGGAGGAAATATCATGGAAGGTGCCAACAGAACGAACGGCCGCAGACGCGTACTTCTTATAATTATACTGATTGCCTTTTTCGTTTATATTATTTACGAAATGGCTACGCTCAGCTCCATGATTGAGAAAAAGACAAGGGACCTGGAGACGCTGCGTACACAGGTGGAGGAGCAGAGGATAGTAAACGAACAGCTTGAACGCACGCTTGAACAGCCTATCGACGCTGAATATGTTGAGCGCGTGGCACGTGAAAAACTTGGACTTGCTTATCCGAACGAGCGAGTATTTGTAAATGTTGACAGCAATTAACTTTAAATAAAGGCTTACATTTATCAAATAAGGGGGATTTGTTCTTTATGAATCTGGAGGTGGGCTCTGTTTTGGAGGGCCGTGTCACGGGCATTACAAAGTTCGGCGCATTTGTTGCCCTGGGCGGAGGTAAGGCCGGTATGGTACATATATCGGAGATAACGCATACCTTTGTCAAGGATATTCGTGACCATGTGAGCGACAACCAAATCGTTAAGGTGAAGATAATAAACATAGGCGAAGACGGGAAGATAAGCTTGTCTATGAAGCAGGTGCCTCAGTCGGAGGACGGCAAGCCCGCGGCGCAGAGAAACGCGCAGGGCGAAAAAAGCCAGCCCCGAAACAAGACGAAGCATAGGCCGAGCCCTGCTAACACCACTCCGATTCAAATAGACTTTGAACCGCTCAGAAAGGATCAGGAGAGCCTTACCTTTGAGGAAAAGATGAGCCGGTTCAAGCAGGACAGCGATGAAAAGATGCATGACCTTAAAAAGTACATGGAATCAAAGCGCGGCGCTATGTCAAGACGCGGTTCATCGGGCAGATATTGAAATATGCGGGGACGCGGGCATTGCTTGCGTTCCCGTTTTGCATTTTTTACGGGCGTTTAACAGATAATAATCATACGGAGGAGAAAAAATGTACGATATAATAATAATAGGCGGCGGCCCCGCGGGTCTCTCGTGCGCCATATACGCGCGCCGCGCAGGTCTTTCCTGCATAGTTATAGAGCGCGGCTTTATCGGCGGACAGATGACCACGACGTATTCAATTGAGAATTACCCGGGCATTAAACAGATAAGCGGCTTCGACCTTGCGGAGGCGATGCGTGAAAGCGCGGAGTCGCTCGGCTGTGAATTTACCGAGGCCGACGTGACGGAGATACGCGACCTTGGCGAGGTTAAGGAAGTATATATGGGCGAGGACAAGCTTTCCTCGAAGGTCATAGTCCTTGCGATGGGCGCATACAGACGCAAGCTTGGCGTAAACGGCGAGGACAGATTTACGGGCAGCGGAGTGTCCTACTGCGCGACGTGCGACGGCAACTTCTTTAAGGACAAGAACGTGACCGTAGTGGGCGGCGGCAATACGGCGCTTGAGGACGCGCTCTATCTTTCGGGCTTTGCAAACAAGGTGACGCTCATGCACCGCCGCGACGAGTTCAGGGGCGCGCGCCATCTGTCGAAGCTCGTTTTGGCAAACGATAAGATAGACGTAATGTACGACACGGTGCTCACCGATATATCGGGCAAGTTCAACGTAAGCGCAGTCACGGCGCAGAACGTAAAGACGAAGGAGAAGACGGAGCTTCCCATGGACGGCGTGTTCATCGCCGTTGGCACGGTGCCCGAAACGGGCGTCGTAAAGGGGCTTGTAACGCTTGACGAGGCCGGCTATATCCTTACGGACGAAACGCTTAAAACGAACATCCCCGGCATTTTCGCGGCCGGCGACATACGGAAAAAGGAATTAAGACAGGTAGTAACGGCGGCCGCCGACGGCGCGATAGCCGCGCATATGGCGGGAAGATATATAAACGAAGAATTGTCCAAATAAGAGGTACCCCATGCTTTTGACCCATCTGAAAATATACACAATGGAAGGCGAAGCCGTAAAAGACGGCTTCATACATATAAGAACCGACAAAAAGATCGCTGCCGTGGGCCCGATGGACGCGCTTACGGCAAAGGACGGCGACACACGCGATATGAGCGGGCTTTGCGCCTGCCCCGGCTTTGTGGATTCCCACTGCCATCTCGGCATGTGGGAGGACTCTTTGGGCTTCGAGGGCGACGACGGAAACGAGGACACCGACCCCGCTACGCCCCAGCTTCGGGCGATTGACGCGATAAACCCCCTTGACCGCGGGTTCTCCGAGGCGCTCTCGGGCGGCGTC
>JAFOLN010000136.1 GCA_017419325.1 Clostridia bacterium | reverse complement strand
CCGACTCGATAAGAGCCTCGGCCGCCGCGGCCGTTGCGATGTTGCCGGCGATTACGGGGGTGTTCGGGAACTTCTCCTTACTCTTCTGAGCGTTGCCATGATGTTGCTCGAGTGTCCGTGAGCGGAGTCCAGAACGAGCACGTCCACGTTCGCGCCCACAAGCGCGCCCGCGCGCTCAAGCACGTCGTCCGTCACGCCTATCGCCGCGCCCACAAGCAGTCTGCTCTCGGAGTCGCGTGCGGAATTGGGGTACCTTATGGCCTTCTCTATGTCCTTTATGGTGATAAGTCCCTTTAAGTAGCCCTCGTCGTCAACTATGGGGAGCTTCTCTATCTTGTATTTTCTCAATATCTCCTGCGCCTGTTCAAGCGTGGTGCCCACCTTGCCCGTAACGAGATTGTCCTTCGTCATGGACTCGGAAATCTTCTTTGAAAAGTCGGACTCGAATCTTAAGTCGCGGTTCGTTATGATGCCTACAAGCTTTCCGCCCTCGCATATCGGCACGCCCGATATCTTATACTTGCCCATGAGCTCGTCGGCGTCCTGTATCTTATGATTTGGCGAAAGGAAGAACGGATTTGTTATAACGCCGTTTTCGCTTCGTTTAACTTTGTCTACCTCGACGGCCTGCTCCTCAATGCTCATATTCTTATGGATTATGCCTATACCGCCTTCTCTCGCGATGGCAATAGCCATCTTCGATTCCGTAACGGTGTCCATAGCCGCGCTCATAAGCGGGATATTGAGCTTTATTGTCTTTGTAAGCTTTGTGGATACGTCAACCTTATCGGGAGTAACATCGGATGCGCCCGGAACAAGCAGCACATCGTCGAATGTAAGCCCTACCTTCTGAAATCTGTCGGAATTCATAACGACCGCTCCTTCCCTTTTTGAATTTAAGAATATTTAATCTAAGTATACACGAATAAAAGTTTTCTTTCAATACGAAAATGAGCGAAAACGGTAGAAAAAAAGCGGCATGCCGCCGTCAAAACAGTAAAAAATATATAATAAGCGGCGGCGCGAATTTCTGCGCCGCCGCCCATGCACGGTTATTTATTGAATTCGGGTCTGCGCTTTTCAACGAAGGCGGAAACGCCCTCCTTGAAATTGTCAGTCCTCATGCAGTAGAGGAAGCCTTCTCTTTCGGTGGCCATCGAATCCCAGTAGTCCTTCATGGTCATCTCGTTGACCATTTCCTTTATGTACCTTACTGAGTCAACGGGCTTGTTCTTGAGCTTCTTCGCAAGCTTGAACGCTTCGTCCATAAGCTCCTCGCGGGGCACGATCTTGTTTATAAGACCGTATTCAAGAGCCTTATCGGCAGTTACAGGCTCTCCCAGCATCGCAAGCTCCGTTGCGCGCTTATAGCCAAGTGCGCGAACGAGCCAGAACATGCCGCCCGTGTCGGGCACAAGGCCCACGTTCACGAAGGCCATGATATACTTCGCCTCCGGCGACGATACCGTAAAGTCGGCCGCGAACGCAAGACTTGCTCCGGCTCCCGCAGCCGCGCCGTGTACGGCGGCGATTACGGGCTTATCCATCGTTCTCATGCATTCGGCGAGTTTCTCAACGTTTACGAGATCCTCGTCCTTCGCTCCGAATTCGCCCTTCGTCTTAATGTCCTTGTACATGGCGCCAAGGTCGCCTCCCGCACAGAAGCCCTTGCCTTCGCCTGCAAGGATGACGGCCTTTACCTCGGGATCCTCCGAGACCTTTTTCATCACGTCGATAAGCTCTTCTCTGAGCGCTCTGTCCAGCGCGTTCATGTTCTTGGGGCTGTTCATTTTGATAATGCATACGCCCTCTCGCATTTCGGTCAATACAAGGCTCATAAGTTTTCCTCCAATCCCAAATTTAAAAATCCCTTAATATAAACTCAGCCGAGAGGCACCTGTACGGTACGCTCGTCGGTATCGTTCAGTATCGTGACGTCGACAGACGACCTGTCCTCAGAAAACGCCATTGCGTATACGACCTCCTGCTCCGACATATCAAGCGAAGCTATTACCGTGCCGTCGTATGCGCAGATGTCGGCATGGTCGGCGTAAACGCCGGTCGCAACGTCTCCGTCGTACCAGATGAAGCACGTTCCGTATACATAGTTTACGAACTCGCGCGCTTCGGTGTCGAAAATGCCGTAGGCGTTCATATGCGGATTGATGTGGCCCTCGACCACGATATTCTTTCCTGCGGGAACAGCGTCCACAACGGCGTTCACAAGCTCCGCGCCCTCGCTCATGTCGTAATCGGTGCCGTCAAAGGTGAACGTGGTGCCGGAAAAACCGTAATCGTATTCCATTTTCTGCGAAACCCCGGACGCATCCTCCGCCGCGTCCGTGAGCTCGGCCGCCGCCTGTTCGTCCGCGTCCTGCGCCTCGCTCTTATCGGAGCTGCACGCCGCGAAGGCGAATATAAACAATCCCGCCAAAATAAGTGCTAATATCTTTTTCATTGTGCCTT
>JAFOLN010000135.1 GCA_017419325.1 Clostridia bacterium | reverse complement strand
TCCTCGCTCGTTATGAAGAACACCTCGTCGGGAAGGGTGGGCGTAAGCGCAGGGAAGGAAGCGTAAAGCTTCTTTTCCGTATTCTTTACTGCCGAGAAAATCTTTAAAACGACCTGCTTTAAGAAATCCTCGTTTATGTCGGCTCTCTTTATGCAAAGCTCCCAATCCCACTGATCCACATATATGGAATGAAGATTGTCGAAATCCTCATCGCGCCTTACGGCGTTCATATCGGTATAAAGTCCCTCGCCCGCGTCAAAGCCGTATACCTTCAGCGCGTTTCTCTTCCATTTTGCAAGGGAGTGAACTATTTCCACATCGAAGCCCAGATTCTTTACGTCAAATCTTATCGGACGCTCAACGCCGTTCAGGTCGTCATTGAGTCCCGAATTTGACCGTACAAACAATGGCGCAGATATGCGCTCCAAGTTGAGCGCGGAGGAAAGCTCGTCTTCAAACGTGTCTCTTATTATTTTTATGGCTCTCTGCGTGTCCCTGACATTCAGCAGAGGCTTATACCCCTCGGGTACCGTAAGCTTATGGCTCATAACATATCTCCGTTTCATAAAACACAGTCAACTTATATGATATGTCAATTTGCCGCGCTTTTCAAGTACTTATTTCCTTTTTCGGCCATGTTTTTTCTCTCTTTCGGCCATGCGCCGGGGAATTTTCATCCCTTCGCCGCCCGTCGGGGATGTTTCAGACCCGTAAAATATGCCGAGCTCGGCCGCTATCTCCTCGCGGAACCTATAAAAGGCCTCTCTTGATATATGCGCGTTTTTCGCTTCTTTTTTCATAAAACCGCCTCCGCGGATATTATCCGCACAGGCGGCCTTTATTATCATCAGTTAAATATATTTTTCATGTTCTCGCCGAAGAACATTTCCTCTATCTTTTTAAATATTGGCGCGTTCTGCGGCTTTGAAAGGGAGACGTCGTCCGTAAGGAGCGCGTTCGCCCGCTTCCTTGAAAGCTCTATCATGTCCATGTCGGTAAGCTCCGCAAGCCTGAGATACGGAAGCCCGTGCTGGCGGCTCCCCAAAAAATCGCCGGGGCCTCGAAGCTTTAAGTCGGCCTCAGCTATCTCAAATCCGTCGTTCGTTTTAGTAAGCGTCTTAAGCCGCTCAAGCGTCTGCTCGTTTTTCGAGTCGCTCATAAGGACGCAGTATGACTTGATGCTTGAACGTCCCACCCTTCCGCGAAGCTGATGGAGCTGCGAAAGCCCGAAGCGGTCGGCGTCCTCTATCACGATAAGCGAGGCGTTCTTTACGTCCACGCCCACCTCGACTACGGTGGTGGCGATAAGCACCTGAATATCACCCTGTGAGAAGCGCTCCATCGTCTCCTGCTTTTCGTCGGGGCGCATCCTGCCGTAGAGCACTCCGAGCCGAAGCTCAGACAGTGCGCCGTCCCGAAGCTCGTCGTAAAGCTCCAGCACCGACGTCATGGCGCTCTCCTCGTCGTATTCCACGGCCGGGCATATTATGTAAACCGCATGTCCCATGCCCGCCTGCTTCTTTACGAAGTTGTATACGCGCTCCCTGTATGAATGATTGACAAGGAAGGTGTCCGTCTTCATGCGCCCCTTGGGAAGCTCGTCTATGACCGATATATCAAGGTCGCCGTACAGTATAAGCCCCAGCGTGCGGGGTATGGGCGTGGCCGACATGACGAGGGTATGAACGCCGTCGCCCTTTCCGATAAGGCTTGCCCTCTGGCGCACGCCGAAGCGGTGCTGTTCGTCGGTCACGGTAAGCCCGAGGCGCGAAAATTTCACGCCCTCCGTTATAAGCGCGTGGGTGCCCACCACAAGGTCGGCGTATCCGCTCTCAATGCGCTCGTACGCCTCGCGCCGCTGCTTTGCCGTAAGTGAGCCCGTCAGCAGCACCGTTCTTATGGAAAGCCTCTCAAAAAGCGCGCTCATATTCTCGTAATGCTGGCGCGCCAGCACCTCGGTGGGAGCCATGAAGGCCGCCTGCTCGCCCGAGCGGGCGCAGCGGAAGATGAGCGCCTCCGCAACCGTCGTCTTGCCGCAGCCCACATCGCCCTGTACAAGGCGGTTCATGGGCACGTCCCGCGCCATGTCCGCCTCGCAGTCCGCTACTGCCCGAAGCTGCGCGGATGTGGGCTCGAAGGAAAGCGCGTCGTAGAAGGGCTTCATGTCGATATCGCCGCCGATCCGCACGGCGTTATGCTCGCGCTGCCTGTTTTTTAAAAGCGACATGCCAATCATAAGATACATAAGCTCGTCAAAGATGAGCCGCTTCCTTGCGCCGCTCTGAGAAGCGGCGTCTTTAGGAAAATGTATGGCACAAAGCGCGTCCCGAAGGGGCATAAGCCCCTCCTTTTTTGCC